>DATJMX010000027.1 GCA_035508495.1 Candidatus Binataceae bacterium | reverse complement strand
GATTTGAAAATCTTTCCTGCTTGTTTGCCGTCTGATTTCGACGACCGCTTAAGGATCGCGATCGATCGCAATTACCTGTTGAACGCCAAAGAAAAGCAAATGATCAAGATGCTGGCTGGACTCTAATTCGCGCTGCGCTCGAAAGGGTTCGCTTTTCAGCGTTTGCCGCAGGCGTAGCAGGAATCCTAATATCGCGTTGGACGACACTCTGACTCCGCGCCAGCGCGGTCGGGGCTAGCCCCCTTTCACCCGGCCCGCTGGCGCAACTCCCAAAAGGGTTCGCTCTTTCGTTTATGAGAGACGAGCGAAGATCAATCTGAACTCGTCCAGCGCAGTCCAAAAGGCTTTCTGACTGGCCAGATAACGCGCGGCTATTTCATCTCGTTCAGAATGCCGAAACGGCGGGAACATGTCGGCTAGCGGATCTCGCTTGGTTCGCTTTCGTTCAGCTTGTTCATCCTGTTCAAGCATTAATTTGTAGAGATGCTGAATCCCTTCCATATCATCAAAGACGTCACGCAGTCGGATGAATTCTGCGCCTAGTACATCACTGGTATAGATTCGCGGACTCGCCAAATGGGCAGGCAAAATCCGGATCGGGGAACGTAGATAGATCCGACGCCTGTATGGCCAAAGCCACGCGACGATCGCGCTCGCAGCCAATATCAGCGCTAAGCCGATCAACACCCATGCTAGTGCTGGGTTATTGAAATTGCCGAGCTTCACGGCAAGAGCAGCAATCGTAGCTGCCAACGCGAGAATGCCAATCTGAAATGGTCGTTTTGACATGACGTGATCCCCACTTTCGGGCCGGAGTAATCCAAGCCCGAAAGATGGGGAAATACCAGCCTGTCACGTCGGAGAATTACGCTAGCCAACTTTGCTGTCAACTTCAACATAATTCCCGTCAAGCGGGGGTAGTTGAAGTGACGAATGTTACCGTGGCTCGATTCAGGTAGTGTTCATCGATGCCTCGAGCCAGAAAGAAGAGAAAGGCATCACGCATCCGGACTGCGTCAACGAATTCAGTTCCCCAATCGCCGCGAAGCATTCCACCTCGAACCGAGTTGCGACGATCGATGCCCAAGCTCAAGGTTCCGAGTGAGGTTCTGATTCGCGAGGATCGTGATGCGCGCTAACTGATTCTAGCCGCGATCAGCCCTTGCGCGGGACGAAGTACTGCGTGCCGGGGCCGGCGTTGTCTATTTCGCGGATTAGATCGGTTAGATCGTCGGGATTCGCTACGAAGTCGATTTCGCTGCTGTCCACCACGAGCAGCGGGGCTTCGTCGTAGTAGAAGAAGAAATCGCGGTATGCGGACGAGACGCGCTCGAGGTAGTCGTAGCTGATGTAGCGTTCGAAGTCGCGATTTCGCTTGCGCAGGCGCTCGGCCAGCACCTCGATATTGGCACGCACGTAAACCACCAGGTCGGGCTTTGCCATCTCGGCGTCGAGCAGCTTGTAGACGCCCTCATAGAGCTTGAGCTCGTCGGGCACGAGGTTCATCGCGGCGAAAATCTTGTCTTTCGCAAACAGGTAGTCAGCAACCGTCGCCTGCGTGAAGAGATCCTGCTGCAGAAGCTCGCGCTGCTGATGGTGGCGCGTCAGCAGGAAGTAGAGCTGGGTCGGGAACGCGAACTTGTCGGGATCCTGGTAGAAGCGCGGCAGGAACGGATTGTTATCGGCGTCCTCGAGCAGGAGCCGCGCGTTCAGCTCGCGCGCGAGCACCTGGGCGAGGCTGGTCTTGCCGACCCCGATGGGGCCTTCGACCGCGATATAGCCGCGCCGGCGCATCGGGTCTCGATTGTGCCGCTATCTCATTCGTTTGACGAGCCCGCGCCCCTGCCGTCTCTACCCCTCGCGAGCATCAGCCCTTCTTGTGCGCCGCCTTCTTGGCCTGCGCACGCAGTTTGGCGACCTGGTCGTCGGGTGCGCCCGCGCGCTCCTCGAGGTCGGCCGCCGTGTCGTAGTCGGGCGGATCGCGTCGCAGGTAGACCTGGGCGAGCTCCATGTTGGCCGTCTTGTTGTCAGCATCGACAGTGAGGACATCGTTCAGGATGCGGAAAGTCGCGTCGGGCGTGTTCGCATCCTTGGCCGCTTCGTTGATCTTGTGCAGCAGCGAATCGGCTTCGGGCCCCATCTTGCCCTCCGAGCTTGCCTGCGCAAGCAGCATCGCCGCGCGAATCCCCTGCTCGTAGGTTTTGATCGCGTCCTGATATTGCTTGGCCTGCACCTGTTGATCGCCCTGCTGCTCGATTACTGGAATCGCATCGGCAAGAGCCTTGATCGCCTTCTGCTGCGCAGCCTTCGAGCCGGACTGCACCATGATGTCCTTGAGCTGGCGGATACCATCCTCGTCATGGCCGGCCTTGATATCGTCGAGCGCCTTGCCCGAGCTGTTCAGCATCTCCATCAGGTTGTGGTAGTAGCGGGCCTTGGCCATCAGCTTCTGATCGGTCGGATCGAGCTCCGAGGCAGCATCGAAATCCTTGGCGGCGTCTTCGCTGTGACCGAGGACCTCGTCGATCTGCGACAGCAGCTTCCATCCGTCGAGATTCTTGGGATCTTCCTTAACGGCGCCCTGCAGCTCGGTGCGCGCCTGTTCGAGGAGTTGCTCGCGCGTATTGGGATCGGACTCGAGCGCCTTCTTGGCCGTTTCGTTGGCCTCGAAAACCATCTTTTGGGACTTCGTCTGGCATCCGCCGGCCACCAGGGCCAGCGCCAGCACGGCGCACAGTGATCCACGCGTTATCGCGTTCCGCATCGCATCTTCCTCTCTCGGCTGCGCCCCAACTCGGGGGCAAATTCGGGATGAGTCTTTAGAGAATACGGTGAGATTGTCAAGGCGCGAGCTGCGCCCTGACGATGATTTTCATGGCCGGTAGTTGAACGTGACTCAGTCCGCAGGCATCGGAAGCGGAAAATGCACACGCTCCTTGGCGATGCTCAGGAGCTCAACCTCTGCACCCGTGCGCTGGAACGAGTCGATAATCTCCTCGACCAGCCATTCCGGCGACGAAGCGCTCGCGGTAAGTCCGAGCGACTTCACGCCATCGAGCATCTCCGGCTCGACATCGGCGAGCGAATCGACCAGGAAAGCGCGCGCGCCGCGCATCCGCGCGACTTCGACCAGGCGGTTGGCGTTGGAGCTCTGCTTCGAACCGACGACGAGCACGACATCGCTCAGCTCGACCAGCTCCTTCACGGCGTTCTGGCGATTCTGCGTTGCATAGCAGATATCGTCGGTCTTGGGAGTGAGGATCTTCGGGAAGCGCTGCTTCAGCGTCTCCATGATCTCGCGCGTGTCGTCGACACTGAGCGTAGTCTGCGTGACGGCGGCGATACGCTCGGGATCCTCGACCTCGGCCGTGCGGGCCTCATCGACGCTGCCGACCAGCACGACCTTGCCGGGCGCGACGCCGAGGGTGCCCTTTACCTCTTCATGCCCGGCATGCCCGACGAGGATGACAGTTCGCCCTTCGTTCGCGTACTTCGCGACTTCAAGATGCACTTTGGTAACCAGCGGACAAGTCGCATCGATTACGCGCAGGTTACGTTCCTTGGCCCGGTCCCATTCGCTGGGCGCGACGCCGTGCGCGCTGAAGATCACGCGCTGTCCCGCGGGTACATCGGCAAGGTTCTCGACGAACACCGCGCCCTCGCGCTCGAGCGCTTCGAGCACGAAGCGGTTGTGAACTATCTGATGACGCACGAAGAGTGGCCTGCCGTAGGCATGGAGCGCACTCCGCACCGCCTCGACTGCCCGATCCACGCCTGCGCAGAAGCCGCGAGGCTCCGCCAGGATGATTTTTTCAACTGAGGTTTCGCCCAGAGCCATTGAATATCTGCTACCTGACCCTGTCCGCGCGGTCAATACTGGCCCTTCGTTCGATGGGAGATGATGCAACCGCTTCATGTTTTCTGGCGCCTTCTTTTCGAATGCGCCCCCCTTTTCTAGTCGATTGCTGGTGGATGCGACGTCTGGCAGCCGATCCAGACCTCGCCGCCTTCAAAATGTTCCTTCTTCCAAATCGGAACTATTTCCTTCAGCCGATCGATTGCGAACCGGCACGCCTCGAACGCCTCCGCGCGATGCGCCGCCGAGACCGCGATCGCCACCGAAGTCTCGCCAATCTCCACCACCCCCACCCGATGCGCGATCGCGATTCGCACGATTCGCCATCGCTCGCCCGCCTCCCGCGCGAGCTTGCCCATCTCGCTCAGCGCCATCGGCTCGTAGGCCTCGTACTCGAGGCGCAGCACCTTGCGCCCCGCGTTGCCGTCGCGCGTCGTGCCGGTGAAGCTCACGATCGCGCCGGCGCCCGGATCGGCAACCTCACGTTCGAGCGCGGCTACGTCAATCGGCTCGCGGCCGATCGTAATTTTTCCCACGTATGACGGTTTATCGCTACCGCCGCTGACGGGCGGGATAAACGCGACTTCGTCGTTGTTGCGCGGGCGGTAGTCGCCCCCGACATACTCCTGGTTGACGGCAAAGCCGACAGAATGATGGAACCCGCCGAGGCCGGGAAATTCGCGCACCAGATAACGCCAGATATCCTCGATCGAAGTGCCGTCGGGAAACTCCCGCGAGAGCTCAGACGCCTGCGCGCGCTCTCTCAAAGTCGCGAACAGCTTGAGCGTCAGCCGGTTCATTGCGATAGCAGAAGTTTGATGTGAGCGAGCTCGGGCATAATGAGCTTTTCGATCGCGAGTTTGCATGCGCTCGGCGAACCGGGCAGCGCGGCGAGGAACTTGCCCTGGCGCACGCCCGCGACCGCGCGCGTCAGCATCGCGGACGAGCCGATTTCCTGGTACGAGAGCATGCGGAATAATTCGCCAAAGCCCGGCAACTCATGATCGAGTAGCGATTTGACTGCATCCGTCGTGCGGTCGCGGCTCGTGATTCCCGTGCCGCCGCTGACGATTATCGCATCGAGGTTGGGCAGGTTGCGCGCAATCGCCGCCGAAATCTTCTCCGGGTCGTCGGTCAGGACCTCGTAGTAAGGAACGTCGTGACCGGCGTTGTCGAACAGCTCGCGGATAACCCTGCCGCTCTCGTCGGTGTCGGGCGTGCGGCTGTCAGTAGCGGTGATTACGCCGATCTTGAGCGGACCGTGGGGCGCCTGTTTCTTATGTTCATGCACGGACATGACGCTAACGATTACCTCATCGGCGGATTCATTATAAGTGATCCGCAACCGCGAATCTCAGGGTAATATCGCGCGCATGACAAGCTCAATTGAAACTCCCACGAGCCCGCCGGCGGCGGCCTCGCGCGCATTTTCGCCGCGCATCATTTTAGTCGCGATTGCGCTCGTCGCCGTGATCGTCGTCGCGCGGCGGATCGGCGCCGGCTCGCTTCTGAACGAAGCTCTCAACTGGATAGCCTCGCTCGGGCCGCTGGGCCCCGCCGTGTTCATAGCGATCTACATCGCCGCCTGCGTGGCGTTCGTGCCGGGCTCGATTCTCACGATCGGCGCGGGGGTGATCTTCGGCGTGGTGCGCGGCTCGATCTACGTTTCGATTGCGGCCACGCTGGGCGCGACCGCCGCGTTCCTGGTGGGCCGCTACTTCGCCCGCGCATGGGTCGCGGCGCGCCTCGCGGGATATCCGAAATTCAAGGCCATCGACGACGCCGTCGGCCGCGAAGGATGGAAGATCGTAATCCTGACGAGGCTCTCGCCGATCTTCCCATTCAACCTGCTGAATTACGCCTACGGGCTGACACAGGTCGCGCTGCGCGATTACGTGATCGCGTCGTGGGCCGGGATGATCCCCGGCACCGTGATGTTCGTCTATATCGGCTCGCTGAGCGGCGACCTCGCACGCGCAGCCTCGGGCGGCGGCGGCGCGCAGACTCCGGCGCGATGGGCCCTCAACGCGCTCGGCTTCGCCGCCACCGTCGCCGTCGCAATCTACGCCACCCGCATCGGCACTCGCGCGCTGCGCGAACGGACCTGAGGAGAGCTACCCGATGGCGTTTCGACCGCTCGAGCATCTGCCCGACGACGCATTCAATCGCGATCTGGTCGCCAAGGTTCATCCCGCCGGATGGAGCAATCCGGAACCGGCGCGGCGCTACAATCTGGTGGTTGTCGGCGCGGGCACCGCAGGCCTTGTGACTGCGGCCGGCGCATCAACGCTCGGCGCAAAGGTCGCGCTCGTCGAGCGCGAATTCATGGGCGGCGATTGCCTTAACTTCGGATGCGTTCCGTCGAAGGCGCTGATTCGCTCGGCGCGCGTGATCGGCGAGCTGCGGCGCGCCGCCGAGTTGGGCATCGAGGTTCCGGCGGGCGTGAAAGTTGACTTCCCGGCAATCATGAATCGGATGCGGAAACTGCGCGCCGAGCTAAGTCCTGCCGATTCGGCCGAGCGTTTTCGCGGGCTCGGCGCAGATGTCTTCTTCGGCGATGCGAAGTTCGTTGCGCCCGATTGCGTCGAGGTCGAAGGCAAAAAGCTGCGATTCAAAAAAGCCCTGATCGCAACCGGCGCGCGCGCCGCCGAGCCGCAGATTCCGGGAATCGCGGCGGCAGGCTATCTAACCAACGAAACGATCTTCTCGCTGAACGAGCTACCGCTCCGGATGGCGGTGATCGGCGCGGGCCCCATCGGATGCGAACTCGCGCAGACGTTTCAACGCCTCGGCACGCAGGTGACGCTGCTCGAGATGGCGCCGCAAATCCTGATTCGCGAAGATCCCGACGCCGCTGCGATCATCGAAGCGTCGCTCAAACGCGACGGTGTCGAGATTCGCACCGGATGCCGAATCGTGAGCGTCGCGCGGCGCGACAACGAACGTGTAATCACGCTCGAGCAAGTCGGCGAGATCGTCATCGATGAAATCCTCGTCGGCGTCGGGCGCACGCCAGCAGTCGAAGGCCTCAGTCTCGATGAAGCGAAAGTGCAATACGATCGCGAGCGCGGCATCGTGGTTGACGATCATCTGCGCACGACGAATCCGCTGATCTTTGCCGCCGGCGATGTAGCTTCGACGTACAAGTTCACGCATCTGTCGGATGCACACGCGCGAATCGCGATTCGCAATGCGCTGTTCATGGGCCGCAGCCGCGTAAGCGCACTGACGATTCCGTGGTGTACCTACACCGACCCGGAAATCGCGCACGTCGGACTGTCGGAAGCCGAAGCCAAGACGCGCGGCGTCGCGATCAAAACCTTCATGCAGCCGCTGGCCGAGGTCGATCGCGCCGTGCTCGACGGCGAGACCGAGGGCTTCGTGAAAATCCACGTCAAGGAAGGAACGGATCAGATCGCCGGCGCTACGATCGTCGCCAGCCACGCGGGTGAAATGATCTCAGAGATAACAACCGCGATCGCCGGCGGCGTAGGCCTCGGCCGAATCGGCGACATCATGCATCCCTACCCAACCCAGGCCGACGCAATCCGCCGCACCTCGGGCCTCTACTCGCGCACCCGCCTCACGCCGTTGGTCGCGAATCTATTCCGCCGCTGGTTTGCGCTCACGCGCTGAAGTCATTCGGTGCTCAAAAAGTGGCGCCAAAAGAATCGCGCAATCAATGGCGGGCAGGGACGCCCACCCCACTATATCTTTGGAAGCTCAGCGCAGGCGCAGGTTAAAGGCTTGGCGGCCTTTCTCGCCCGGGCGGACGTCGAACTGCACTTCGTTGCCCTCGCGCAGGTCATCCCAGTAGACCTTGGGCGAGAGCTTCGAGCGATGGAAGAAAACTTCGTCGCCGCCGTCGTCGGGGATGATGAAGCCGAAGCCCTTGTCTTTTACGACTTTCTTGATTGTGCCGAACACCGCGCGTGCCCTCCTGCCTGCCGTTGAGCTAATTCCCTCGATCGCAATAAGTAAAGGAACGCGCATCAACACCGCAACCGCGCAGGATGGAATCCGCGATGCCCAAAGCCGTTACGCTCAAGGAAATCGAACAGATCTTCGCCGTGACCGATCCAATGAACATCTCGCGCGAGGCGCTGGTGATCCCGCTCCGCACCGAGCATCCCGGCCGCGTCAGCATCTTGAAGGACGGCAAGCTCGAAATCGTAGTGGAGCGCGACGGCGATTTCACCGAATGGCTGAGCGGTCTCGAAGCAAAAATCCGGGAATTGATGAATCCAGCGGGTGAAGAGGATTGATCGCACGATGAGTAAGTACGAAGAGCTTTCGGCTCAGTTCTACAGCAACCGGCTGTTGTTCGGCGATCCTGCCGATACGGGCGTTGTTGCAGTCGAGATTGCTGGCAAGAACGAAGTCGATGTGTGGCGGCGGATCGACGGCCGTCTCGTCCGCGAGCGGCGTCCGCTCAAGCTCTTCGCGCTGGTCGACGATCCTGACCTGCTCGACGGATTCAAGCCTGCGCCTGCGGTTTCCGAGCTCAAAGGCGGCTTCCGTTATCGCTTCTTCGTGCCGCTCGATTCGATGGACGCGCTCGACGCAGTCAAACGTCATTTGCGCAATGTGACCGGCAAGGCTGCCAACGCGCCCGATGCTCCCTACCTCGTGCTCGCCGATCCCGTCGAACAGCATCTCATTCTCACCGGCACGACCTTCTTCATGGGGATGCAGTTCGGCGACCTGGTGCGGATGCAGATCGATCTCGAAACTTACATCTCGCCCGGCTTCGAATTTCCGACCGCCGCGCGCGAGGGCGATCGTATCGTCGCCATCTCGATAACCGATTCCACCGGCTATGAGCGGCTGTTGCGCGGCACCGAGATGGACGAGCGCGCGATGATCGAAGAATTGCTTCGAATCGTCGCCGAGCGCGACCCCGACGTCATCGAAGGACACAACCTGTTTCGTTTCGATCTGGAATATCTCGAAACGCGCGCGCGGCGGCATCGGATTCGCCTCACTTTCGGCCGCGATGGCGCCGAGATGCGCGCGCGGCCGTCGCGCCTCCAGATCGCGGAGCGCTCGATCGCGTATCGCCGTTTCGATATCCCCGGGCGCAGCATTATCGACACGTGGATTCTCGCGCAGCATTACGATATCGCCTCGCGCGAGCTCGAAAGCCTGGGTCTCAAGCAGCTCGCGATTCATTTCGGCCTCGCGCGCGACGACCGCGTTTATATCGACGCGTCGCGGGTCAGCGAATATTTCGATTGGAACCCCGAGAAGCTTTTCGAGTATGCGCTCGACGATGCGCGCGAGACGCGGGCGCTGGCCGAGACGCTCGCGCCTAGCTACTTCGTGCAGGCGCAGATTTTTCCCTACTCGTACCAGAGCGCGGTGCTGCGTGGGAACGCAACCAAGATCGATGCGCTGATGCTGCGCGCGTACCTGCGCGAAGGGCATTCGATTCCCGAGCCGCAGCCGTCCGCGGCAGTACTAGGCGGCTACACCGAGATTCGCAGATGCGGCGTCGCGCGCGGCGTGCTGCACTGCGACGTCACCTCGCTCTATCCGTCGCTGATGCTGCAATACGGCCACGCGCCGGCCACCGATCACCTGGGAGTGTTTCTGCGCTTGCTTGCCGATCTGCGCAGCTTCCGCGTACAGGCCAAGGCCGCGGCGCGCGAACTCGTGGGCCTCGAACGCAGGAATCTCGAAGCGCTCCAGCAGACGTTCAAGATTCTCATCAACTCGTTTTACGGCTACCTGGGCTTTGGCCTCGGCCACTTCAACGATTTCAACCAGGCGGGTGAAGTTACCAAGCGCGGCCGCGATTTGATCCAGGATGCGGTCGCGAAGCTCGAAGAGCTCGGCGCGCTGGTGCTCGAAGTCGATACTGACGGAATCTATTTCGTCCGGCCGCCGGATGCTGTCAGCGATCACGCTATCGATGCGGTCCTGGAACAGGTGGCCGCCGTGATGCCCGCGGGAATCCGCCTTGAAATCGACGGCCGCTACGCCGCGATGTTCAGCTACAAAATGAAGAACTACGTGCTGCTCGACGACGAGGGCGACCTGACGATTCGCGGCTCGGGTCTCAAGTCGCGCGGCCTCGAGCGCTTCCAGCGCCGCTTCATGGAGGAAATCTTCGAGCGGATGCTGAACGGGCGCGACAAGGAAATCGGCCCACTCTATCACGACTACCTCGCGCGCATCGCAAATCACAAAATCGGTATCGACGATTTGATGAAGACCGAGACGTTGCAGGATTCGCTCGACACCTACCGGCAAAAGCGCACCGACGATCGGCGCAATCTCGCCGCCGCATACGAGCTCGCGCTCAAGGCCAAGCGGCCGTACCTCGCCGGCGATCAGATTTCCTACTACGTCACAGGCCGGCGGCGCGATGTGCAGGTTGCCGAAGTTGCGAAGCTCGCGGCCGACTACGATCCCGAGCGGCCCGACGAAAACATCGCCTACTATCAGACCAAGCTCGCCGAGCTTTACGAGAAGTTCAAACCCTACGCCGACCGTCCGGGACTCTTTCCCGCGAAGTCGTTCGGCGCGACCGAAGAATCGACACAGATGAGTCTCTTCGGTCCTTCTCGCGCGTTATCAGAACCACCCGCCGAGGAGTAGCGCAGCGCGCGCGACTTGAGCGATACTCCGCCGCGAGGTAATTGCCGTGGCGGATCAACAGCTCGACTGGAAAAAAGCCAAAGATTTTCTCTTCCAGGTTTCCGGCGATATCGGCGCCGCGATGTTCGGCGCGCTCAACTACATGGGCGACCGGCTCGGCATCTTCAAGGCGCTCGCCGAAGCGGGCTCCGTGACCTGCGAGGAACTCGCAACGAAGACGGGACTCAACGAACGCTACATGCGCGAATGGCTTTCCGCCATGTCAGCGGCGACCTATATCGACTTCGACCCTGCGACTAAAAAATACTCGATTACGCCGGAGCATGCGCTCGTACTCGCGAAGGAAGAATCGCCGTTTTTCATGGGCGGCTTCCTCGAGATGATCCTGCCCAACGTCAGCGTCACGCCCAAGGTGATGGAGGCGTTCAAGAACGGTGGCGGCGTGAAGCAGAGCGAATACTCGCCCGAGACCTGGGAAGCGATGGAGCGCTCATCGGCGAATATCTATCGCCATTCGTTCGTGCGCAAATGGCTGCCGACGCTGCCCGACGTCGTCGCGAAGCTGACGGAGGGCGGCTCTTACCTCGATGTCGGGTGCGGCAGCGGCCGCGCGGCACTGTCCGTCGCGAACGCATTTCCGAAAGCGAAGGTCGCGGGCTTCGACGCGTTCCAGGGCTCCGTCGATCGCGCGATGGCAAATGCGAAAGCCGCCGGAGTCAGCGATCGCGTCACGTTCAAGGCGCAGGATTGCACCAAGCTGCCGAAGGCGGAGTTCGACTTCATCACGACTTTCGACGTGGTGCACGATTCCGTCGATCCCGTGGGCCTGATGCGCTCGATCCGCGAGGCGCTCAAGCCCGGCGGCACGTTCCTGATGGTCGAGGTCAACACTTCAAGCAAGCTCGAGGACAACATCAACCCCATGGGCCGCATGATGTACTCGATCAGCACGCTCTACTGCATGACGGTCTCGCTCGCACACGGCGGCGCCGGAATCGGCGCGTGCATGGGCCAGGAAAAAGCCCGCGAACTCGCAAAGGCCGCAGGCTTCACGACCTTCAACCATCTGCCGATCGACGACGCGTTCTCGATCTTGTACGAGCTGAGGGCCTAAGCGCGCAGCATCCGGATGCCGAACAGCAGGCGCTGAGCGCCGGTTGCGATTTCCAGCGCCGTCATCGCATAGCAGAGCGACGGGCCGAGGGGCGCGAGCACGTTTGTCGCCATCACGAGCGCGAGCACGCCAAAAAAGATCAGCGCCTCGGTGCGTTCGAGGATCCCCGGCGGATATTCGATCAGCTTCGGCCCGCCTTTTTCGAGCGCCGCGCCAACTGCGAGGAACACGGTGATATTCACGTACCAGCTTCCGACCAGGAGCAGCGCTGGAAAGTAAAGCGCCGGATGCCGCCAGGCGATGCCGATGATCACGGCCGTCTCGACGACGCGATCGCCGGTGAGATCGAGGATGCCGCCGAGCGGTGTGGCCGCCGCACCGCACTCGCGCGCGATCGTGCCGTCGATCGCGTCGAACCCGGCGCTAAGCGCGAGCATCGCGATTCCCGCCATCGTCGCCTCGTGTGCGAACGCGATGCCTGCGAATGTGCCGAGCACGACACCCGCGATCGTTGCACCGTTCGCGCTGATGCCCGCGTTGGAGAGCGTACGCGCCGCGCCGGACTGTAGTCGGCGAACCTCAGGATGCGCTCCAAGCAGAGTATCGAGCATCAGTCGGCGACCGACACTTCCGCCAGTTCTTCGAGCTTCATGCCACGCGTCTCGGGCGCTAGCAGCATCACGAGGATCGCGCCGATCACCGGTCCGATCGCGACTACGGCCACAGCGTTGCCGAGTCCGCCGAGCGGTTTCGAGAGTTCGCCGATTATGAAGGGCGCAGAGATCGCCGTGATCTGTCCGAGTAGCTGTACCGTCATGCTGTAAGAGGTCGCGCGAATTTCGGTCGGGAAAAGCTCAGCCGAATAAGTCGCCGTCGCCGTGCGCGCGCCCTGGAAGAAGAACACCGTCGCGACCATCGAGGCCAGCATCGCGGCGTGCGTGCTGGTTTGGAACAGCAGGTAAATCGTGATCGCGCCGAGCACGTAGGACGTTGCGGTCGTGACTTTGCGTCCGACACGATCGAGCGCCCATCCTGCGAGCCAGTGCCCCGCCGTTCCGATGATGTAAGCGAGCACGACCGCGCGGCCGATGTCGGTCGAAGTCCAATGATGGTCGCGCTTGGCGTAGAGGCTGAAGAACGTGACCGCCGGCGCGCCGACGAGCATCACGCAATTCCAGAGCATCGCGACCAGGATGAGTCGTCCGCGGAACGGGCCGCGAAACGGCTCGATCGCCTGACGCAGCATCGAGAGCCGCGAACCGCCTTGGGGCGCAGCCTGTTTCATCGCCTCGAACCTGGCGGTCTCCTTCAGATTGCGGCGCAGAAACGCGACCAAAAGCAGTGGCAGGATTCCAATGAAGTACATCCCACGCCAGCCGAATCCGGAATCGGCAACTTTGCCGTAAAGGAATCCACCCGCGACGACACCAAGCAGCCCGACCATGTTAAGCCCGGCAATTCCGCGCCCGCGCGCATCGTCGGGAAACTCCTCGCTGATCATGATCGTCGCGACGCCAAATTCGGCGGACAGGAAAATCTGCGCGCAGCTCTGGAAAATCGTAAAGCTCCAGAGCCCCTGCGAGAGCGCGGTGAAGAGCGTGAACAGCGTGTAGAATAAAACCGTGATATTGACGATCGCCTTGCGCCCGAACCGGTCCGAGAGCATCACCACGAAGAACGCGAGCATCCCGCCAAAGCGCACGATCGAAGCCATCAGCCCGACCGCGCGATCGTCCATGTGAAACGTGCGCGCGATGTCCGGGGTGCAAAGATGAAAAATCGTTACGTCGTAGCCTTCGAAGATCGTCACCGTCATCAGGAGCCCGAACAGGACTCGCAGGTAGGCGGTCGAGCGCGGCGTAAACGCGACCGACGATCCGGGAACTGCTGGCGAAGAGGGATTGTCTCGAACTGCTTCCAAACGGATTATCTCACTCAAGGTCAAACGTCCCAGAGGCGAATCTAGTTAGCAAGCATGAGATTCAAGCCGACCCGGCGCGAGCGCGAACGATTCATCGGCATGATTGACGTTTGGCGCAGCGCGTCGGTCGCGGGCGTCGCCGCGATCCTGATTATCATCGGCGCGATTCCGGCGCGCGCAGTCGAGCCACTGCAGTTCGAGCCGGCTGACTTCCTGATTCTCTCGGCCGACGGCAGTCAGCAGCTCGGCCTTTGCTCGTTTCGAATGAAGAAGACCCGCTACGGCGCCACGATTCATGGCCTCAGCCGCTACAACAGCGGCGAGAGCGACGACGAAACAGTGTCGCTCGCGATCCCCAGGGACGGCAGCGTGCCGCGGCCGGTCGACTTCGAGCACGCGTTCTATGATTCGAACCGCAGGGCGACTCTCGAAGTGAATGCGAACTTCATAACCGGCCGGGCCCATTGCGCCGACTATCGCCCCGAGAGCGCCTACGACGAGACCACCACGCTCAGCTTCCCAGATGATACGTGGGCGGGCGCAAGTGTCGTCATTCCGATTCAACGCCTGCTTCGCTCCGGCGCGACCGCGACAGGCAAGCTGCACTTCTTTACCTGCACACCCGGGCCGAAGGTCTACGAAGTCGATATCGAGCCTGACAGCGCCCGATCGCAATGGCCGTATTATCGAGGCGATCTCGTCAAGGTCGATGTGCGGCCGTACTTTGGCCTGTTCGACGTGCTGGTGCGCGCCTTCGTTCCTGATCTGAAGTCCTGGTTCGATCCAACCAGCAACTGGGACTTCGTTGGCGCGCAGATGACGCGTTACTTCAAAGGTCCCGCGATCATAATGGTAAAGGCGCCGCCCGGCGCGCGAAGGACTTCGACGCTGCCAAAGGACGACGCGATGCTGGGCATCGCGCCCAGAAAATCAAACTCGAACTAGAAGTGGACTATGCCTTCGCCGTCGGGATGACGCACCTTGGACGGCTTGGGCTTGCGATACTGGAAGGTGGTATTGCACGTGGGGCAGAAACCTTCCGGTTGTGTCTGACCGCCGCGGCGAATCAGGCGGGTGTTGCGCACGACGCCATCGCTGCACAGATGGCTCGCGACGGGGAAATCATAAACGGTGCGGACAATGCCACTCATTTCTCAGCCAATGCTCCCTCTTGCGGTTGGTCCCGTCACCGGTTGTCCGTTCCACTCAGGAATTTCGAGCCGCACACGGAAAAAAACACCTTAATCGTTTCGCACACTCGATCAATGTTTTTGACCATCGATCGATGAAATTTTCTTGACGCCTCACTCGCGGTGACCGCGGCGTTTGGCAGAGGCCATCGATCGAGAAGACGAAGTGTCGCCGGAAACGATTCGCGCGTCGGCACGCTCTTCCGAAATTTTTTCTTCTTGCCGCTCGCGCGCGCCGTGCTCGGCATGCAGCGCAGCCTGAAGATCGCAGCCGAGCAAAACGGCGAGCTGCTGAACAGCCGCGCCAACCTCAACGGCCGCAGGCGATATCGCAATCGGTTTCACAAACTTCGCATCGGGGGACCCGACGCCAAGCCGCTCGGCTCGTTGCCGTCACCCGGATATCCAGAATGACATTCAAATGCGATGCCATCGCGACAGCCGTCAAATTTGAGCCAACGCGGCGCTCACACTCCGCCTCGTCCCGAAACGAGGCAGTAGTTTTTCGCGCGCGCGCCGGGAAATCGACTACGACGGCCGGCGCGGAATCAGGATATGCCGCCGCAGGACCATCACTTCCTCGCTGCGCTGATTGAGCCCGCGCGTCTCGACGTAGAGCACACCGCGGTCGGCCTTGGACTTCGACGGCGTAACAGAGAGCACCTTGGACTCGGCATAGAGCGTGTCCCCCGCGAAGGTTGGTGCCGCGTGCCGCACCGATTCGTAGTCGAGCGCCGCGATCGCGCTTTCGCTGGTGTCCTTCACGCTCATCCCGACCACCGTCGAGAGCACGAGCAGTCCATTCACCAGCGGTTGGCCGTGCTGCGATTTCGCTGCGTATGCCGCATCGAAGTGGATCGGGTTCGTGTTCATCGTCATGAGCGTGAACCAGGTGTTGTCGAACTCGGTGATCGTCCGGCCGGGCCAATGCTTGAAGACCTGGCCGACAGTGTAGTCTTCGAGATATCGAGGCATCGTCAACGGCGCCGCTCGCGGGCGCATCCAGAGCCCGATTATCCGATGCGTTCCGGAGTTTCAAACGCTCGCGCGCTTGAGACGGCGCAAACCTATGGTACGTTTGGGTTCCCGATGAACCGCCCGATCAAAAAACTGCTCGTCGCAAATCGCGGCGAGATCGCTCTCAGGATTATCCGCAGCGCGCGGATGCTCGGTATCGCGACAGTCGCGGTTTATTCGGAGGCCGACGCGCGTAGCCTCCATGTTGGCGCGGCTGACGAGTCTCGCCTCATCGGCCCGCCCGAAGCGGCGAAGAGCTATCTCAATATCGACGCGATAATCGCCGCGGCTCGCGCGACCGGCGCCGACGCGATTCATCCCGGCTATGGCTTCCTCTCCGAGCGCCCGGAGTTCGCACGCGCCGTGCGCGAGGCTGGGATCACGTTCGTCGGTCCCAAGCCCGATGTGATGGCGGCACTTGGCGACAAGGTCGCGGCGCGGCGTATCGCAGTCGCGGCAGGTGTGCCGGTCGTGCCGGGTATCGAGACAGCGGATTTCGATCCGGCGCGCGAGTTTGCCGCAAAAGCGGGCTATCCGATTCTCGTCAAGGCCGCCGCGGGCGGTGGGGGGCGCGGGATGCGGGTCGTGAGCGGCGCAGAGAATCTCGAAGGCGCGCTCGAGGCTGCCTCGCGCGAGGCGCTGGCCGCATTCGGCGACGGCCGCGTCTTCATCGAAAAATACCTGGCGCGCCCGCGTCACGTCGAGATTCAGATCATCGGCGACGAGCATGGCAACGTCGTCGCGCTCGGCGAGCGTGAGTGTTCGATTCAGCGCCGCCATCAGAAGATTATCGAGGAGTCGCCCGCGCCGGGTCTTCCTGATGCGCTAGGCGAAAAGATGATCGCGGCGGCGCTCAACCTCGCGCGCGCGGCAGGATACACCAACGCCGGCACCGCGGAATTCCTGGTCGACGGCGACAGCTTCTACTTTCTCGAAATTAATGCGCGGCTCCAGGTCGAACATCCGGTGACCGAGCTGCGCTTCGGATGCGATCTGGTCGCCGCGCAGCTCGCGATCGCAAGCGGCGGCACTCTGCCCGAGCCCGAGGAGCCGCGCGGCGCCGCGATCGAATGCCGCATCTACGCTGAAGACGCCGAGCACGATTTTCGTCCCGCAACCGGCACTGTTCTCCATCTGCGCGTGCCGAGCGGGCCGGGCGTGCGCTTCGACTCACATATGGCGGCAGGCGCGGAGGTCAGCGCCTACTACGATGGGATGCTCGGCAAACTGGTCTGCTACGGTGAGGATCGCGAGCAGGCGCGACGCCGGATGGTCACCGCGCTCGACGAATTTGCTCTCATCGGTGTGACCAACACGGCGGCTTATCTGCGCGCGATCGTCGGCAGCGAGCCGTATCGCGAAGCTGATCTGTCGACGCGATTCATCGAAGAGCACTTCGCGAGCTGGAAGCCCTCGCGCGAGGACGACGACGCCGCGCTGGTCGCAGCCGCGATGGTGGCGGCGGGCGCGCTGGGTGTATCGGCAGATTCATCGCGAGCCAGCAACGGCGACGGCCGCAAGATCGGTGATCGCTCGCCATGGGCGGAACTCGCGGGCTTCGAGCTCTGGAAAGGCGCGCGATGAAACTCCGCCTCGAGGGCATGACCTCGGAGCTCGACGTCGAGCTGATCGCGCGTGAGGGCGACACGATTCGCGTGCGCGCCGGCGATCGCGAGATCGTCGCGGAATCGCAGCGACTCGCAGGCGGCGGCATCCTCCTGACGATCGGCGGCAAACGCTTCGCCGTGGCCGGCGCAAAACGCAACTCCTCCATTCTCGTCGCAGTCGGTCCGCGCAATTTCGAGTTCAAGCAAGCCGAGCAAGGCGCGCGCCGCCGTCATGGCGGCCTCGCGGCCGCGGAAATCACCGCGCCGATGCCGGGCAAGGTCCTCAAGATCCTCGTCAAACAAGGCGACGGCGTCGAACCAGGCCAACCGCTGGTCGTAATCGAAGCAATGAAAATGGAAACCACGCTAGGCGCAGAAAGCGCCGCAATCGTCGGCCAGGTGTGCGTAGAACCCGGTCAAATGGTCGATCATGGTGCAGTGCTAATCGAGCTACGCCCCGCGGCCGTCTCTGAACAAAAATAGTGGCGCCCCGCCTCATTACTTTTTCGGAAACTCACAGCGCGCCGAGGTATCTTAGGCCGCCGATGAAAACTGCGTAGGCGGCGCCACCGATCATCAGCGTGGGGGTGCCTAGTTCGGAGTCGCGGAGATTGATGAAGAGTATCGCGGCCGAAGCGAGTGCGATTCCCGCGCCCAGGAACTCCGCGTGCGTCAGGCTCCACGGGGTGAATGAGAGGCCGAGCGCGACCGGGATACACGACTGAAAAACCATCGCCCCCGTGATATTCGCCAGCGCCAGGTGATCTTTCTTTTGCCGAATCCAGATTACCGAGTTGTATTTCTCGGGCAGCTCGGTCGCGAGCGGACTCAGAATGAGCGACAGGATTCCCGGGTTCAGGCTCATCCGCTCCGAGAAGAGGATTACCTGGTCGACGAACTGCGTCGCGCCGAGCAGAATCAGTCCGACGCCGCCAATTACCTGGATCGCCGTGGCGAAGCCGCGCGGATTTAAGGGATCGCCTCGCAGCAGGCTCTCGACGTAGAGACCGTGCTCGACTTCGGCATCAACGGCGCGCTTAAGCCGCAGCATCACCGTCGAGTACGTTGCGTAGACGCCGAGCAGTGCGAATGCGAGCAGATGGCGCGCGATGACCCCGAGGTTCATGCCTCCCGCAATGACCAGCAGCAAAAAGACCGGCAAGAAAAACGACAGATCGCGCCGCGCGTCGAGGCGACTGACCCGCAGAGCGATTCGGCCGCGACGATGGCGAAAAATAAGCGCAGCCGAACCCATCACAAAGAGCGCGACCGTCGAGAGCATCAGCGGAGCGCCAACTATCGCGCCGACGCCAACGGCTTGGTGAGCCTCCGACCCGTTGCGCCCGGTCAAAAGCGCGACCGCCGGGATAAATGTCTCGGGCAGCGCCGTCCCGACCGCGGCAAGCAAGCTGCCGACGGCGGCCTCGGCGACGCCGAGCTTGTGCCCTGCCCACTCAACGCCGTTGGTAAAAAGCTCAGACCCGGCGAGGATGATCAGGAAACTGGCCGCCAGTATCAGTCCATGCTCCAGCAAAAAAACTCCGCGCGCGTCCGGAAAATCCGCCCGAGAATAGGTCGTCCCCGGCTTTGATACTAGCTGACACGCGTGAAACCGGATCGAATCCAATAAACATGCAGCCAAAACGACTTTGGATGCATATATTTCAGATCGCGGATGTGTCCCGGACTGGCGTGGTGCTGCCTTGACTCGCACCGGAGCGATGCATAAATTTTGGAATTCGGCGCACCTTGCTTGTCTTTTCAATTTCGTCTGTATAAATGAGGCTACCTATCCCCGGTCCGGAGCCGCGTGATTGAGCGGGTTCGTGTGCGTTCGATCGGAGTGTCCGATCAGTATGGAAGACTAAGCGAATGAAGCAGAAGTACGAAGGAAAGGACTTACAGGGGCTGGTAGATCTCGGGCGCGAGCAGGGTTACCTGACGTTTGATCAGGTTAACGACTATTTGCCCCAGGATGTCGCCTCGCCCACCGATCTGCGTGCCGCGCTGGACAGCTTCGAGGATCTCGATATCAAGGTGCTCGAAGAAGTCCCGGCTGACGGCGCCGACACCGATATCGAAGTCGAAGCCAAGGAAGAGCCCGAAGAAGCCCCCGAGCAGCCTGAGGCCGTCGGCGAGTCGTCCGACCCGGTCCGCCTCTATCTCAAGGAGATGGGCAACTTCCAGCTCCTCTCGCGCGAGCAGGAAGTCGAGATCGCCAAGCGTATCGAGGCCGGCGAGAACGAAGTCGAAGAGGAAGTGCTGGGCTCGCCGATCACGCTCGATTTCGTCGTCGACGTGGGCGATCGCGTTGAAGCTGGTGAGGCCGACCTTCGCGATGTGTTCGAGGAAGCCGCCGCCGAAGCCGAGAACGCGGACCCCGATGAAGAGCGCGGTCCCGAAGCCGATGAGCGTCAGCTCAAGAAGCTCAGCCTCGCCACCAAGAAGCTCAAGGATCTGCGGGCCAAGATCGAAGAATTCGAAGAGGAGCTGCGCGGCAAAGTCGGTCCGCGCCGCAAGCCGAAGCTCGAAAAGGATCTCCATCGCCTACAGGATCGCGTCAAGAAAGAGCTGCGCGCGATGGGCCTGTCGCGGCGTCTGATGGACGCCGTCATCTCGCACATGCGCTCGCTCCTCGGGCAGCATCGCGATTCCCACGCCTTGATCGCTCGCTACGAAGACGCGACCGGCCGCACGCGCGCGCAGCTTCTCAAGGAAGCTGGCGAGGCCGAGGATCGCCGCCACGTGCTCAAGGTCAATGATTCGCGCGAAAACCTGCTCGATATTGCGCTGCGCATCCGCAACGCGCAGAAGACGATGCGCGAGATCGAAAAGCGCGCCAAGGCGACCGCCGAAGAATATGGCCGCACCATCGAGACGATCGCGGCCGGGCAGGACAAGAGCCGCCGCGCTAAGAAAGAGCTGACCGAAGCCAATCTGCGCCTCGTCGTCAGTCTCGCCAAGCGCTACACCAATCGCGGTCTCGGCTTCCTCGACCTAATCCAGGAAGGCAACATCGGTTTGATGCGCGCCGTCGACAAATTCGAATATCAGCGCGGCTACAAGTTCTCGACCTACGCGACGTGGTGGATCCGCCAGTCGATGTCGCGCGCAATCGCCGACCAGGGCCGCACGATTCGTATCCCGGTGCACATGGTCGAGACCATCAACAAGCTGCTGCGCGTCACGCGCCTCCTCGTTCAGCGCCTCGGCCGCGAGCCGGGTCCCGAGGAAATCGCCGAGCAGATGGAGATGCCGCTCGACAAGGTGCAGAAGGTCCTCAAGATCGTCAAAGAGCCGATCTCGCTCGAAACGCCAATTGGCGACGAGGAGGAAAGCTCGCTGGGCGATTTCGTCGAGGACGAGCTCGCGCCTTCGCCCGTCGAGGCTGCGATCCAAGGCAACCTGGGCGAGCAGACACGCAAGGTGCTCGCGACGCTCACGCCGCGCGAAGAGCAAATCCTCAGGATGCGCTTCGGCATCGGGCAGAAGACCGACTACACCCTCGAGGAAGTCGGCAAGCAGTTCGCGGTCACCCGCGAACGTATCCGCCAGATCGAAGCCAAGGCGCTGCGCAAGCTGCGCCAGACCGGCCGCTCCCGCAACTTGGAAGGCTTCCAGGAACGCGAATAGTCGATACTTAGATCACGCATCAAAACGGCCCAAGGCAAAATGCCTCGGGCCGTTTTCTTTTGTATCGCACGCAAGATATCTGGCCGGCGAGCGTCTTAGAGACGATGACATTTCGCGAAAATTACAAGAGCCGTAGACCAACCACGCGAGCGCGACTCGCAATCTGGTTCGTGTTGACGAGCGGATTCTTCGTGTCGCGAAACTGCTCAATCGTCGCGGCTGCGAGCGCTGACATTGCGAGCCCGCAGAACTTTATACTTCGCGCGGCATTTTCTATGGGACACCTCTGGCTACTCGATGACTCGGGCGGCATCTTCTCGGTCACTCAGGGAGACTCCAGACCTGATAATCAAAGTCCTCGAGCACTTGTGTTGGATCTCTGCTCGAAGGAAGGACAACCGCTCATTATCACTTGCGCGCGCGGCGGTTGTAGCGATTGGTCGATGCTCAACTGGTCAGGAAACCAATGGATTCTGAGGAATAGGATTCCAACGCTGGGTGACGGATTCCTTGCGATGAGTTGCGCGGAGCGCCAGGTGACGATCCTCACAACTCATCGCGTGATCGAGGTCAACGACGACCGCCAGTTGAAAATCACTACTTTAAAGCACGATCTATCACCGAAAAAGCGATGGTCCTCGCTCGTGTCCATCGTGATACTCAATCAATCGAACCGCGTTCTCGTCGGCAAAGATAAGGGCGAATTTGGTGGCGGACTGTGGAGCATCGATAAGGCGACCGGAGCGATGACGGAGGTTGCTCGCAACGATTCAGGAGACATCTGCGGCGGTCCGCTCAATACCGGATGTGACCCGATCAACGGGCTCGCTGCCATGCCGTGGAAACCTGGCTGCGTCGCAGTCGCCATCGGACTCGAGCACTTAAGTTTCCACGGCCGCCTGGTTGAAATCTGCGCTGACAAAATCCGGCGCCTCTATTTCAAGCCAATGAAAGAGCAGCAAGCGCGGATCCAGAAGTTCGATGGCGATGAGCCAATGGACACGGTTCCCTTCTTCGGCCTTGCGCAACGCGACGACAAGTTGTGGGCCTCCGCTGTCGACGGCATCTATCGGATCGATGCAAGCGGTGTGGCGATGGCGGCGCCTTTGCCGAAGTTCAGCAAGGTCGGTCCATTTAATTTCAGTTTTGATCTTGAAGGTTTTGTGCTGGTTCTGACAGAAATCAACGCTCACGCCTCATTGAGCGGATCAGTACCGATGTTACTCCCACGCTAAGCGATACAGTGCTCGACACCGACCCCTTTGCTCAAGCGCGATAGCCGGTAGAATCCTCGCTGCTGTATGCGAGTGGTTGCGCTGTTTTCGATTCTTGCTGTTGGGTTCAATTTCTTTGGGCCGCAGCGCAAGGATTTGACGTCTGATGATTCCGACTGGTGGTCGCTGGTCAGGCCGCGCGGGCAATTGCTTGCCACCGCCAAGAGCGAGGAGCCGCCGATCGCGGCTTTCACTATCGCCGGTATCGACCTTGGTCCCAGCTCCTTTGGCGATGTAATCCCAAAGCTCGGCGCCGCGACGATCGTGATGCGCGGTGAGCAGGCGCAGAGCCGCGAGCAGCTCTGCTATCGATCGAACGACGGCGCGACTCGGCTCATCTTCGAGAAGAGCGAAGAGGCCGAGTCGTTTTATCTCGTCGGCCCGGCTCCCGATTGGTACGGCAGCTCGTTCTGCGAAAAGTCATCCGCAATTACATCCACCATCGCGACGGCGAATGGTCTCAGGCTCGGCCTCACTATGCCGGAGGTCGAGCAGATCATGGGTGCGCCCTCCGGAAACACCCCCAGCAAATCCGAATGGCTATGGACCGGGCAGTTTCCGCTCACCGCCGATCAGTTAAGGCGTATTCGCCAGCGCCAGCCCGATCTCGAGCTCAAAGACTCCGACGCAAAATCGATGACGCACAATATTTCTGCGGTGCTCGAAGTTACCTACACCGACGGCCGCGTGAGCGAAATTGGCGCGTGGTATTCCTTCGACGACTCTGAGAAATTCGAGGACTAGCCACTAATGCATCGACTGAGATTCCTGCTCCCCTTGCTAATCATCGGATGTATCGGATGCAGTTCCACGAATGGCACTATTGCGACGCCGAATCTGGGCACGGAGCATGTTACCAGGTGGGATAATTCGGACTGGTGGTCGCTCAGCTCGATTCATAACATCAACAAACAGGATGGTTCGCCGATCTGGAGCGCGCCCTCGCCGATGGTGTTGAACATCGCGGGCATCACACTCGGTCCGGGGATGGATACCGACGCCGAAAACAAGCTCGGTTATGCGGCATATATCGAACGGCACTCAGGCGGCTCGGTCCGCCAATCAATCTGCTATCGCTCGGTTAAGGAACCGCCGACTGCGTACTTGATATTCGAGCTCGGCCGCGCCAGCCACGCCTTCTACTTGCTATCCGCTGACGCTCCGCCGTGGGGCGACATGGGCCTGTGCGCAAAAACGCCAATAGTCACAAAGTCGATATCGACCCCGACCGGATTGCATCTCGGATTGACGCGCGAGCAACTGACCGAGATGCTAGGCCCGCCCTCGGCGCAGCATCCCACCAGCATGATGTGGCGGTACTCACAAGCGCCAGTGATAATTCGCACAGTCTTCGCCGGCGACTCAGCGATCATGGTCTCAGTATGGTACGCCGATCGCGGCTCCGGCGTGCTTGGCGATTAAGAGCCATCGGTGAAAGACGACAGGCGTTCACTCATAGATAATGTTAAGAACCGGCGTCCATCAAGCGACAATGCTTTCGGCGCGAAGCTTCGCGATCTCGTCAGGCAAAAAGCCAAACTGAGTCAGTATTTCATCGGTATGCTCGCCGGCCAGTGGCGGGCGGAAGATTTTGCCCGGCGTTTCTGAGAGCTTCGCCGCGAGACCGGTGGTCTGGTACATGCCGAGCGCGGGATGGTCGAGCTTCAGTAGCATCTCGCGCGCTGCGATTTGCGGGTGATTGAGAATTTCCTCGACAGTGAGTATTGGCCCCGCTGGAATCCCTTCGCGATTGAGCGCATCGATCCAATAGTCAGCCGGATGCGATGCGAGGGCGCGGTTGATCTCCTCGCTGAGTGCGGCGCGATTCTTCACGCGCTGGCGCGTCGATCTGAAACGCTCGTCCTCGCGCAACGCCGGCCGCCCAATCACGACAACGAACTTCTTCCACATCGGCTCGTTGCCGCATGCGATATTGAATGGTCTGTCCGATGCCCTGAACAGCCCGTGCGGCGACGACAGCGGATGATGATTCCCGGTAGGGCCCGGAGTCTTGCCAGTCTCGAACAAAATTCCCGCCGACCAGCTCAGGATACTGACCGCCGCTTCGAGCAACGACGTCTCGACGCGCTGTCCGCGCCCGGTGCGATGGCGCGCCTGGAGCGCGAGCAGGATTCCCTGCGCCGCGAAGATACCGCCGAGCAGGTCGCAGATCGCGAGCCCCACGCGCATCGGTCCGCTCTCCGCCGTGCCCGTGATACTCATGAGGCCGGACATCCCCTGCGCGATTTGATCGAAGCCCGGGAAGTCGCGTAGCGGTCCGCTCGCCCCGAAACCGGAAATACTACAGGTGATGATCCGCGGATTGCGCGCGGCGAGCGCGTCGTAACCGAGACCCATCGCCTCGGCCACTCCCGGCCGGAAATTGTCGATAATCACGTCAGCGGATTCCGTCATCCGTTTGATTGCGGCCAATCCCGCGGGCTTCTTGGTTGACAGCCGGATGCTCTTCTTCGAACGGTTCGTCGAGAGGAAAAAGTAATCGTCGCGGCCCGTGGCATCGGCATGATCGCCGCGCGGATTCTCTACCGGCTCAATCTTGATGATCTCGGCGCCATAGTCGCCGAGCAGTTGCGTGCAGAAAGGCCCGGCAAGATAACGCGTCAGGTCGATAACTTTGATTCCCGAAAGTGGCGGCGATTCAGCCATCTCCTGTCTCCTATCAAGGCCCGGGCTCGCTCATTGCCGCAATGCTGGATCTGGTACCCCTTCCCGATGCGGGAAGGGGTTAGGTCGTTGTCTGCATATCGATCGAAAAGATCGACCTGACCTTCTTTCCCTTCCCGCATCGGGAAGGGGAGTTTGAGCGCCGAGCCATTTCTGCGGTTCGCGAACATCTACAAACCCGCCGGCGTTAAGAAAACTGATTAGCGCGATCTACGCCGATCTCGATGCACCCGTCAAATCAGCGCTCCCGGCAAGGCGATTTGGCGGCCTCATTGCCACGGATGATTGCGGCGCATATCTTCCGCATAGAACGCGAAACTTCGCGCTGCATCCTCCGTCTATCGATAAGATCGCTTCCCAGGCAGCGCGTTTCTTACGAGTTACAGCGAATGAAAATATCGAGGCAGGCGCTCGCAATCGTCATGGACCGCCGTGCGCGGCCAAAGGTAGCCATCGGCGCGGCGCTTGTGGCGATGATGGCCGCAGTCCTTCTTTTTTCCAGCTCGACGGCGTCGGCCGAGCCGCCCGTCATCGGCAATGGGCAGGCGCAGAACGTCCCGGCGCAGATCGCCGATCAGAATAACGGCGTGAACGTGAGCGTCGCACCCAAAGCTGGCGGCAAATACGAAAGCAGCCCGTACCTGTCGCTGCCCTCGATGTTCAAGAGTCAGTGGACTTCGATTCGCAGCGAGAGCCTGCCCCATGATCGATTCCTGGGGGCCGAGGACAGCGCCTCGCATACGCTGTCGCTCAAAGAAACGGTCTACCTCGCGCTCAGGAACAATCCCGGCCTCGAGTCGGTGAAGCTCACCCCCGTCGCCTCGACGGAAAGCGTCAAAGCCGCCAACGCCGCGTTCGATCCGCAAATAAGCTCGCAGATCGACATCGAGAAGGAGGCCACGCCGGTCTCCTCGCCCTTCCAGAATCCCGAAAGCGTCACGGTCGCCGAGAAGTTCTACGATTGGAACTTCGGCATGAGCAAAGTGTTATCGACCACCAACGGCACGGTCGGGCTGACCTTCAACAACGATCGCGAGCTGACCAACACGTCGTTCAGCACCGTCAACCCGGTGTATACGCCGACGATGGTGATGTCGCTATCGCAGCCGCTGCTGCAAAATTTCGGCTGGCAGTTCGCGACGATCAACGTGCGCCTGGCGGAATCGGCGCAGCGCTCGGCGCAGTGGAACTATGCCTCGTCGGTCAACGATTTCGTCCAGCGCATCGGCAATGATTATTGGGGCGTCGTGCAGGCCGAGGAAAATCTTCGCGTTCAGCAGGCCGCGCTCCAGTTCAACAACGATCTCGTGCGGGTCAATGGCAGCAGCGTCAAGCTCGGCCTGATGGCGCCCGTGAACCTCGCCGAGGCCCGCTCGGCAGCCGCCACCGCGCTCGCCAACGTCCAGGCAGCACAGGCCGGCGTTGATATAGCCGACGCGACGCTGCGCCAGGACGTCGCCTACAATCCCGGCGACACCGTGCTCGCCCAGGTGATCGAGCCGAACCAGCAACCCGACACCACGCGCAACCAGAACGACGAAAACGAAGAGCTCGCGTTCGAGAAGATGCTCGAATACAGCCCCGCACTGGCCGGGATGCGCGAGGCGATCCGCAGCGCCGTAATCCAGGTCAAGTTCGCCGAGAATCAGATGCTGCCGCAGCTCAACCTCGGCACGCAATTCGGCGTGACCAACGAGGCCGGTAACTCGAAGTGTACAGCGTCGATAACCGTGCCCTCATACGCCAACTGCTTCAGCCCCTCGGGTCCCACCGTTCCTCCCGGTGCCGACAATGCAGCGCAACTACCCTTCAATGGCGCGTACGGCGCTTCGCTCAATCGGCTCTTCAACTTCAGCTTCTATGACTATGCGGCGGTGATCGGTTTCTCGATGCCACTCGATAACGCCGCGCCGCAGGCCGGCCTCGCGCAGGCGCGAATCGCACTCGACCAGGCGCGCTTGCAGTATCGACAGGCGCTCTACCAGGCTGCGCTGCTAGTTAAAGCCGCGCTCGCCAATCTGATCGCGCTCCAACAACAAGTGCAGTCCACAGCGCAAGCCACTTCGTATGCGCAGGAAAGCTTGCACGACGTGCAGGTGCAATATCGGCTCGGCACTGCGACAACCAATCAGCTCCTGCAATTTCAGAGCAATCTGGTAACCGCGCAAGGCAACGAAATTCAGGCCGACGTTGGCCTCGAGAACGGACGCCTCGCGCTATGGCACGCCGAAGGCACGCTGCTCAATCGTTTCAACATTGACTTCCAGTTACGCGACCCTCACCAGAGCCCCTGGTACTCGCGCTTCTAGTGATGCCGATGAATCGCGATTACGCCAACGCGGATAGTGCGCAGGACGCTGGCACTCAAAGGTCCCTTCCTGGTGCGGGAAGGGAAAGAGGGTTAGGTCGTTTCTTTGATTGCGACGCTGCAGAAGCGGACGACGACCTGACCCCTGACCCCTTCCCGCACGGGAAGGGGGACCGGAGCGCGCCTCGCAAGATCCTGGTGCGTATGTCGATGGTTCTGGTCCCGACGTTGATGCTGGCGTTCACGTTGGGCGTGGGGTTTGCGCAACTGCCGCAGCCGAATCCGATCGTCGTGCCGCCGTTGCCGCCCGGACCGCCGCCGCAGCTCCCCGCGCCGATCACGACCGCCGTCGCGCCGAGCCCTCTCGCTGTTCCAACCTTGCCGCAGGCGTTTTCGACTCCCGGTCCGCGTACATTCAATTGCACGTGCTCAGGTCCCGGCACGCCCACGCGCTGGATGGGCACGGTATCGGCCTTGAGCAATCTGACCGCCGAGCAAAGCGCGACCGGCGCGTGCGTCAGCTCGTTCATCGGCAAATCCTCGCCTCCCTATGGCACCGCGGGTGGAGTCGGCGCGGGCAATTTCTTTGGCACGTTGCCGGGAGCTCTTCAGAATGCGGGCGCGGCCAACACTTTTGGCTCGCCCGGTGTCGCGCAGAGCTCGGGCTCTTCGACTTCGCTCGGCGGGCTGCCTGGCGTGGCGCAGGGTATCGGCTCGGCCAACTCTTTCGGCGGACCCGCAACGGGGCTGAGTCTCTCGGCCGCGCAGCAGTCGCGCCTATGCTCGCAATGCGTCTGCACCTGAGCCTGAAACAACCCTTAAGCTTATGTCGTCTATCTATTGATAGCGCCGAAGCTCCTGCTGGACCGCGATATAGGGCAGGACGATAATTGGCATCGCAGCACCGCAGTGAAATTTTCATTTAGAAGTCTGACCCGCCGCCCCCTGACGATCATCGCCGTTATCATCGTCATAGCTGGTGCGTGGTACGAGCTGCGCGGCGGCTCGCATGCACCGCGATTTATCACCGCGAAAGTCACGCAAGGATCGATCGTCCGCGCTGTCACGGCGACGGGCACCGTTAATCCGGTGATCACGGTGCAGGTCGGCACCTACGTCTCGGGACCGATCACGGCGATCTATGCCGATTTCAATTCGCCCGTGAAGCAGGGCCAGGTGATCGCCAAGATCGATCCGCGCCCCTACGCGGCGGCGGTCGCGCTCTCTACCGCCGCCCTCGCCAATGCCGAGGCGCAGCTCAAGAAGGATCAGGCCAACCTCGAATATCAGCAGATCACTTACGTGCGCGATGTTAAGGCGCTCAAGGAAAACGTCGATTCCCAGGACCAGGTCGATAGCCAGAAGAGCACCTTCATGCAGGCGCGCGCGCAGGTCGCGCTCGACGAGGCCAGTATCCAGCAGCAGCAGGCGACCTTGAAACAGGCGCAGCTCAACCTCAACTACACCGACATAGTATCGCCCGTCGATGGCACCGTCGTGTCGCGCAACGTTGACGTCGGTCAGACCGTCGCGGCGAGTTTCCAGACCCCGACGCTGTTTCTCGTCGCCAAAGACCTGACCAAGATGCAGGTCGATTCCAACGTCAGCGAATCGGACATCGGCGGCGTGATGCTTGGGCAGCGTGCGACGTTCAAGGTCGATGCGTTCCCGGAGCGTGATTTCGAAGGCAAGGTCGCGCAGGTCCGCCAGGCTCCCATCACAGTGCAGAACGTCGTGACTTACGACGTCGTCGTCAACGTGGATAATCCCGAGCTGCTGCTGAAGCCCGGCATGACGGCCAACGTCAATATCGTCACGGCGCGCGCGAAAGACGTGGTGCGGATTCCGATCGACGCGCTGCGCTTCGTCCCGCACGGTCATGCCGAAGATGCCAACGGCGCCGAGGCTGTCGATGTTCCCGGCACGCAGACGACGGTGTGGGTCCCCAAGGGCCATCACATCAAGCCCGTCTCGATCACGACCGGCCTCAGCGACGGCACCTGGGTCGAGATGAAAGACGGCGACCTCGAAGACGGCGACCTGGTCGTCACCGCCGAAGCGCGCAGCACCGACAAGCAAGGCTCCGGCGGCGGTCATTCGCCGTTCGGTGGTATGCACGGCTTCCACTGATCGCTCGCATGGCTTCGGTCATCAAAATCGTCAACATGACCAAGACCTACGTCCTCGGCGAGGTTGAGGTTCATGCGCTGCGCGGCGTCAACCTGACGATCGAGCGCGGCGAGTTTATCGCCGTGATGGGCGCGTCGGGCTCGGGCAAATCGACGCTGATGAACATGCTCGGATGCCTCGACCGCCCGACCAGCGGCGAGTATTACCTCGAGGGCGAGGACGTTGCGAAGCTCGACGAGACCGAGCTCGCCGCGATCCGCAGCCGCCGTATCGGCTTCGTCTTCCAGAGCTTCAACCTGCTCTCGCGCACGAGCGCGCTCGAGAATGTCGAGCTGCCGCTCTTCTATTCGACCTGGGGTCCGGAGAGCCAGCATCGCGCGCGCGAGCTGCTCACCCTTGTCGGACTCAACGGCCGCGAGCTGAACCATCCGAACCAGCTCTCCGGCGGTCAGCAACAGCGCGTCGCGATCGCGCGCGCTCTCATTAACAATCCGTCAATCGTGCTCGCGGACGAACCGACCGGCAACCTCGATTCCACCAATTCCGCCGAGGTGATGGAGATCATCACGCGGCTGAACCGCGAGCAGGGCATCACGATCATCCTCGTCACGCACGATTCGGACGTGGCGGCCTATGCCGATCGGGTCGTCACTTTCAAAGATGGCGTCGTGATCTCCGATACCCGCAAGCCTGACGCTCCGCCGCTCGCGCAGCCCGGCGCGGCCCTCGCCAGCGCCAGCGAAGACGAGGAGCCCGACGTCGCCGAGGAGGCGCGGACATTCGGCGCGATGGCTCTGGTAGCGGCCGCGCGGGCGCTCACACGCAACAAGATGCGCGCGGCGCTGACCATGCTCGGCATCTTCATCGGAGTCGCCGCGGTTATCGCGATGGTCGCGGTCGGCAACGGCGCGCGCAGCTCGGTGCAGGATCAGATCGCGAGCCTCGGCACCAATCTGATCGTCGTGCTGCCCGGCGCTACTACCTCCAACGGCGTGCGCGTCGGCCTCGGCAGCACCTCGACGTTGACGACCGCTGACGCCGACGCGATCGCGCAAGAGGACAGCGCGGTCCTGATGGTGACGTATCTCGATCGCCAGGTCGGGCAGGTCGTCGCCGGCAACCACAACTGGAGCACCAGTATCCAGGGCACCACGGCCAACTACTTCGCCGTTCGCGACTGGCAGCCGCAGCTCGGGCGGATCTTCACCGACTCGGAGGAAAAAGCCGGCGCCGCGGTATGCCTGCTCGGACAGACCGTCGTCACCAACCTGTTCGGTGAAGATCAGAATCCCGTCGGCGCGATCGTGCGCGTGAAGAACTTTCCGATGCGCGTGATCGGCGTGCTCGCGTCCAAGGGGCAATCGAGCTACGGCCAGGATCAGGACGATGTTGTGATCGTTCCGTTCAACACTGCCGAGCGCAAAGTGCTCGGCGTGTCCGCGCCCAGCTCTTCCGCGCCTGCCGCGGCTGCGACGTCGAGCGTGCAAAATCCCTACGGCGCCGTTCCTACCACCAATTCGATTTACAGCAGCGTGCAGACCGCCAATGCCTACGGCAATTTCGGCAAGATCACCGGGGTCGTCAACAACATGATGATCAAGGTCAAGAGCGCCGACCTGGTGGATACGGCGATGTCCCAGGTTGAGGCGACCCTCCGCCGCCGCCACCATATCCAGCCGAATCAGGACGAAGACTTCACCGTGCGCAACCTCAGCGAGATCGCCGAAACCGCGGCCAGTGCGACGCAGGTGATGACGACGCTGCTCGCCGCGGTCGCGTCAATTTCGCTGCTGGTCGGCGGCATCGGCATCATGAACATCATGCTGGTTTCGGTGACCGAGCGCACGCGCGAGATCGGGATTCGAATGGCGATCGGCGCGCGGCGCATTCACATCCTGCTCCAGTTCCTGGTCGAGGCGGTGCTGCTCAGCGCGCTCGGCGGAATCGCCGGCGCGATGCTGGGAGTCGTGTCGTCGAAGGTCATCTCAGCGGTCGCCGGATGGCCGACGGTTGTATCGCCCGTCGCCATCATCGGCGGCTTCGTATTCTCGGCCGCGGTCGGTGTGTTCTTCGGCTTCTACCCGGCGCGCAAAGCCTCGATGCTTCATCCCATCGACGCGCTGCGCTACGAATAGCGCATGAGCTCCCGAATCGTTTTAGTAGCCGCGCTGTATATCCATCCGGGCCAGGAAGCAGAATTCGAGCAGTTCGAGACGGCCGCTGCGTCGATCATGAAACGCTACGGCGGCGCGATCGAGCGCCGCATTCGATGCGCACCAAAGCACGACGCGGCGCCGCCATACGAAGTTCACATCGTCAGTTTCCCCGACGATCAATCGTTCGAGCATTATCGCGCCGATGACGACCTCGCCAAGCTTGCCGGCCTCCGCGCTCGCGCCATCCGGCAAACCATCGTCTGGCAGGGCTCAGATCTGCCGCCATTCCTGAAATAAAGAGCATTGCAAAGCTCTTTCTTCCCGTTCCGAATTCCCTCTGCCCGATCAGCGCGAGCCTTGCGAAACTTAAGTCGACTCCGCTCTCGCGTCCGCCACGACTGATACGCGGGTCTTTGCAACGCCGTCCTGTAATAAGTGGGAGTGTCAATGACGCTCCTTTCGATAGCCACTGCAAGATACGGACTGCAAGGGTGCAGTCGAGGCAGTGTCTGCGCTGCATATTATCCCGATGAATCTCATGGGCATCTAGAACATGTGACTATTGCGCCGGCGTTCCTGCTCAGCATTGCTGCGAATTCATCGCCGCGCGCACTCATTCGACATGGGAACAATGCCTATGAGGAAATTCACGCTTCTGCTCATTCTTGCGATCACACTCACGGCCACCGCGATGAATGGCGCCGCTCAGGCCCTTGACGGCGCGCTCAGTCCGCTCGGAACTTGGGCCACGCCCGATGGCGGCGCGCATATTCAAGTCTCCGATTGCGGCGGCACACTGTGCGGGACGATCACGTGGCTTCGACATCCGCGGGAGAAGGATGGAACGGAATCGGTCGACTCGAAGAATCCAAACTCCGATCTCCGCTTGCGCAAATTATTGGGACTTCAATTGATGGCCGCTTTCACCCCGGATGGCGCCGATCCAACCGTCTGGAAGAACGGATGGATTTACGACGCGAGCAGCGGAAAGACCTATTCCTGCACCCTCACGCTCGAGAGCGCGACAACGATGCGCGTGCGCGGGTACATTGGACTCTCGCTCTTCGGCAAAACTCAAGTCTGGACGAGAGTCACGCCACAGATCCTGGCGAAATAACCAAATCAGATTGAAAGGGCTCCAAATGGAGCCCCATTTCCCGACTGACTATTCGACGGTGACGGCCTTGGCGAGATTGCGCGGCTGATCGACGTCGGTGCCGCGCTCTGCCGCGATATGATAGGCGAGCAACTGGAGCGGCACGGTCATCAGCACGGGAGTGAGCATTCGGCTCGTCGCGGGAACCTCGATAACTTCGTTTGCGACAGCTCTTAGCTCGTCCGTCGCGCGATCGGTCACGGCGATTATCTTACCGTTGCGCGACTCTACTTCGCGCAGATTCGACAACGTTTTTTCGAACAGATCGTCGTTCGGAATCAGCACTACGACCGGCATCTTCTCGTCGATCAGCGCGATCGGGCCGTGTTTCATCTCGCCAGCCGAGTATCCTTCGGCGTGGATGTACGAAATTTCCTTCAACTTGAGCGCGCCTTCGAGCGCGATCGGATAGTTGATGCCGCGGCCCAGGAAGAGGAAATCTTGCGCCGATGCATACGCGCGCGCGATACGCAGAATCTGCGGCTCGAGCGCGATAATCGCCTCGATTTGCCCCGGTATCGCGAACATCGGACGCAGCAGTTCTTCGGCTTCGACTTCGGAGATGCGGCCCATCAGCGACGCCATCTGAATAGCCAGTAGAAAATACGATTCGAGCTGAGTAAGAAAGCATTTCGTGGTCGTGACGCTGATCTCGGGACCGCATCGCGTGTAAAGCTGCGCGTTGCCCTTGCGCGCGATCGACGAATCTACAGTGTTGGTAATCGCCAGCAGATGCGCTCCGCGCCGCCCGCCTTCTTCCATCGCGGCGAGAGTATCCGCGGTCTCGCCCGACTGCGACACGGCGATCATCATAGTCTTTTTGTCGATCGGCGGGCGCCGGTAGCGATACTCACTCGAATAATCAACTTCGACCGGGATTCCGGCCAGGTCTTCGATGATAAATTTACCGACCTGCGACGTGATCCACGATGCGCCCGCACTGACCATCACGATTCGCGAGATCGCCGACGGCCCGCCCGGCGGCAGCAAGTCCATCTCGAAGTGTACTTCCGATGATCCGACTTTGGCGCGGCCCGCGAGCGTATCGATCCAGGCCTGCGGCTGCTCACCGATTTCCTTACGCAGGAAGTGCTTGAAGCCGCCCTTAGTCGCGGCGACCGCGTCCCATTCGATTCGCCGCGGCGCGCGCTCGACAGCAGTGCCGTCGAACTTCATGAGGCGGATTCCGCCCGCGGTAATTTCCGCGAGCTCGCCGTCCTCGAGTATGATCGCGCTTCGCGTGTGCGGGAGGATCGCGGGAATATCCGA
>DATJMX010000026.1 GCA_035508495.1 Candidatus Binataceae bacterium | reverse complement strand
CGAACAAAATCGTTGTACGTCGAAAAATCGGTCTCTTCGACCATTTGGCAGACCACGTTTCCCTTGCGCGCGATCGCGCCGATGACCTCGACCTTACCCTTCTTGCCCTGATTACCACGCTGCCGCTGGCCGACGTGTTTGTTGCGCTCTTTTCCGCCGAGGTAAACCTCATCGACCTCGACCACGCCCATTAGCTTTTCCCATTGCGAATCCTTCATCGCCGAGCGAAGGCGCATACACTGATACCAAGTCGTGTGATAATTGTTCAGATGCTTCGATCCATACATCATTCGATGAATCTGTAGAGCGCTGATACCTTTCTTCGAGGTCAGCATTAAGTATCCGATTTTGAACCACGACTTGAGCGGACGCTTCGTGTTCTCAAGAATTGTGTGCGTGATAACGCTGAACCGATAGCCGTTCTGCTTGTTACAGACGAATACTTCGCCGGTCTCTTTGTTCACGCTTTCTTTGCCGCTCTTGCAAAGCCAGTTGAATGGCCTTGCCTTGAGTTCGTACACTTTTTCGTTCTTGCAGCGAGGGCATTTCACGACACCATCGGGCCAACGCATGTTCTTGATGTACTCGCGGCAAGCATTCTCGTTCCCAAAGCGTCGATCGAAGGCGTCTAGTGTTTGCATAGTCAAATAATAGCACTCAGATGAATCGGTGTCAACATCTTACTAATCACCCGCTTGACTTAGCGAAGAAAAAGCGAAACTATGCTGCCTTCGGTCGCTCAAAATCAATCGCATCGGGAGGTCAGCAATCCATGGCTTCGTGGCAGGATTTCGAAGATGTCGAACCTGAGATGGCCGCGGCGGGCAAAAAGCTTCTTTATCAGCACGGGCCCGGACTCGCCTTTCTCGCGACGATTCGCAAGGACGGCGGTCCGCGGCTGCATCCGATTTGCCCGACCGTCGTGAACGGCCGCCTTTACGCGCTGATCCTCTCGACAACTTACAAGTTCGGCGATCTGAAGCGCGACGGCCGCTACGCGCTCCATACCTTCCCGCCGAACGAGAACGATGACGAATTCCTGGTGATGGGTCGTGCCGCTGTCATCAACGACGAGTCAATCGCCGCCGCCGTCCGCGCCGACCAGGTTGCGCGCGGCATGACCTCGACCAACGACGAAGTCGCCGTCGAGTTTCGAATCGAGCGCGTGATGTGGGCGAAATATCCCGGCGGCCACGGCACTTTCCCGCCGAAATACACGGTCTGGCTCGCCTGAAGCTCAGCAACAGAATTTCAGAGATCGCCACAAAGGCACGAGGGCACAAGAAAAAGCTATTCGAAGCCGCGCAGCGCGGCTTCGCTTCGTGTCTTGGTGACTTAGTGGTCTGCCTGATTCTTCAATGCTTCACGTCGGCATACGCAGCCTCGATATTCGTCGCGAGCTTGATGTCCTTGTCAGTCACGCCGCCGTCAGTATGCGTCGAGCATGAGAATGTGATGCGCGTGTAGTTGATCGTCATGTCCGGATGATGGTCGGCGGCTTCGGCGATCTCCGCGATACGGCCGACAAATTCGATCCCGTCCATGAACTCTTTGAACTTGATCTGCTTCACGAGCGCATTGTTCTTGTATTCCCATCCCGGCAGGGCTTTGAGCTTATCGGCGATCTGTTCGGCACTGAGCTTGGCCATCTGAATTTCTCCGTGGAATTTTCGCTGTGAGCGCGCCGAATTATGCGCGGACGCCATTAACGAGATCGTGCGCCCTGTGCTAATACAAGGTCAAATTCAGCGAAGGTGTTCCTGCGATGGCGAACAAGGTCGTGACTGACGAGGTCCGCAAGCAAATCGGCAAGACGGGAGAGGCGCGAACCTACGAGGTTGAGCGCGGCGCGATTCGGCGCTTCGCCGAAGCGATCGGCGATACGAGCCCGCTCTTCAACGACGAGTCCGGCGCGCGCAAAACGCGCTTCGGCGGCATGATCGCGCCGCCGACTTTCTGCCGCTCGCTCGGCTCGCCGATTCCCAACGTCACCCTGCCAGCGCTCGGCGAATCGTTCCGCGGCCTCGACGGCGGCTCGGACTGGGAATATTTCCATCCGATTCGCCCTGGAGATCGAATCACCGTACAATCGAAGCTCGCCGACCTGCGCGAGTCCGAAGGCCGCCTCGGTCCGATGGTCTTCATCACGATCGAGACCAGCTACACCAACCAGTTCGGCGAGCTGTGCGCGACGCAGCGCTCGACCGGCATCCGCTACTAGGACGGGAGAGACTCTGATGGCGAAGCAGACTTATTTCGAAGACGTCGAAGTCGGCAGCGAAATCGCACCGCTGGAGAAGGATCCCACGACGCAACAGCTCGTAAAGTATGCTGGCGCATCCGGTGACTTCTACCAGATTCATTACGACAAGGACTTCGCGCTCGCCAACAAGCTGCCCGGCGTTATTCTGCACGGCGCGCTCAAGAATGCGTTCCTCGGCCAGCTCATGACCGACTTCGCGGGTGAGCAGGGATGGGTGCGCAAGCTCTCCGTGCAATATCGCGGCATGGATCAGCCCGCCAGCAAGGTAATCTGCCGCGGCAAGGTGACGAAGAAATACACCGACGCGGGCCGTCCCGCCGTCGATTGCGAGATCTGGCTCGAGAACGCCAAGGGCGAAAAGACCACGCCCGGCAGCGCAACGGTCTATCTGCCTACGCGCGCGGCGCATTAGTGAGAGACGATGCCAGTCCGGCGTGAGTATCCGCCGAATTCGATCGGCGCCGATGAAATCAAGGCGGGCCGCATCGATCCGCATTACGTGAAGGTACTGTCGCGGTTGCTCGCCGCTCACGCGATGGCTGAGAAGCTGACGGCGCTTGGCTATGAGCGCGCGATCGAGACGCTCGCCAATCCGATGCTCGAGCCGATCCTGCGCAAGAACCTCGGCGAGGAGCGCAAGCATGCGCGCCTCGTCTATCGCGCGCTCGAGGAAATCGGCATCACGCAGCAGGCCGCCGATCGCTCGATGATCACGGTCATCAAGGCGCCGTCATTCGACGCGCCGAGCTACTTTGCCGGGCGCTTCACGGGCGAGCTCGACTTCCTGATGGCGTCGCTCAGCGTCGATTCCACCGGCCTCATCATGATCGGCGTCAATTACAAGGATTCGAGCTACACGCCGCATGCGCGCGCCGCCGAAGTCATCCTCGAAGAAGAAGCCGAGCACGACATGTTCGCGCTCGAGCAGCTGGGCGCCGCGATCGACCGCTTCGGCCGCGAGGCGGTCCAGGCCGCTCTGCGCCAATGGCTCCCGCGCGCAGTGAATTTCTTCGGCCCGCCCGGCAGCGGGTTTACCTACGATTGTATCCGCTACGGCCTGAAAACCCGCGACAACGAAGAACTGGCCGAGCTCTACGTCACGATGCTCGAGAAAAAATGCGATCAGCTAGGCCTCGAAATGCCTCGGCTGACAACCAGTTATCCCCACGCCCTAGCAAACTAGACTCTAATACCTCTCTCCGACCTGACCAGCGAGAGCTTGCCCCGCACGAAGCACGCGCCGCATGAGGGTCGCCTGCGGATCGACAAAACACCTGCGCACGAAGTCATCGGCGCGTAACGACTTCAAGCAGTCAACAGGCAACCCTCACCCGGCGCCGCGTTGCGGCGCCGACCTGCCCCAGGTCAGGGGGAGGGATTTCGGTGACGAACCCAGGTTTACAACCCGCTCCTCGCTGCGAGGGTTCGGAAATTCGCTATGCGAGGCGGCGCTGCAGCGCGTCCTGCAATGGTGGCAGGAGCGTTTGCCAGTCGCCGACGAGGCCGATGTTGGCGCGCTCGAAGATCGTCGCTTCGGGATCGTTGTTGATCGCAACAATCGTCTGCGCGCGCTTGAGGCCGCAGGTGTGATTCGGCGCGCCGCGCACCGCAATCGCGAAATAGAGCCGCGGATCGATCGACTTGCCCGTAAGGCCCACCTGCACCTGGCGCGGAATCCATCCCTGGTCCGTGACGCGCCGCGTGGCGCAGATCGCAGCGCCGATTGTGCGCGCGAATTTCGAAACTTTCGCAACGCCTTCCGCTCCGCCGATTCCGACGCCGACTCCGACCACAACCTCAGCGCCATCGAGCGGAAGGATCGTCGTGTCGAGCAGTGAATGCTCCTTGATAAGCCGGCTCTTCGGCGCGCCGACCTCGGGCCGCGCGATTTCGATTTCGGCCGAGCGCTCCGCGCACGGGTCCGCGAGCTCGAGAACGCCTTGCCGCACGGTCGCCATCTGCGGATACGTTTTTGAAAAAATCGGCGCGACGATATTTCCGCCGAAGGCCGGCTTGAGCGCAATCATCCGCTGCTGGGCATCGAGCTCGAGCCCGATCGCATCTCCGGTCAGTCCGAGCCCGAGTCGCGCGGCCAGCCGCGGTCCCCAATCGCGCCCGCGCTCGGTCGCGCCCAGCAATAAACCCCACGGTTCGCGATCCTTGACGAGGCGCCCCACCGCTTCCGCAGCAGCTTCGGGCGTGTACGGGTTGAGTGCAGGACTATCGATTGCGATGACGCGGTCGGCGCCGTAGCTCGCGAGCAGTCCCGCGTGCTTTGCGATCGACGCCGGAAATCCAACGGCAACCACCGCGCCGCCGAGCTTCGCCGTGAGCTCGTCAGCCGTGGACAATAGCTCGAGCGTGCCGCGCGTAACGCGGCCTTCGAGGTCGGTTTCACATGCGACCCACACGTCGCGCCCGCGCACGCTCGCGCGAATATCCTTCGCAATGTGGCGCCGATGGTGCTCGCGCGGCGCGAGTGCGCCAACTCGATCGAGCTCTTCGATTACCGCAGCGGCGGCGCGCTCCGGATCGCTGGTGTCAATCTGTTTACACTCGGACTTGATCGTTTCGACGATTCGGATCTCCTCGACCCAGGTCGGCGAGCCCGCAAGTCCGAGCTTGCGCGGATCGGCGCCGAGGTTGCCCGCGCTAAGCACGGCCAGCGGTTTCGATGCCGCCGCGTCGGCCGCGCCCGGCTTCACCTTGATCGGTTGCGCGACGCGCTCGGCACAGGTCAGCACCACAGGCAGCGCGGCTTCGACTTCTTCGTAGCCCTCGTCGCTTTCGCGCTCGGCGCGGATCGTATGCCCGTCGAGCTCGACCTTGCGCGCGCCGGTTATCTGCGCGGCGCCAATCAGCTCCGCGATCTCAGGACCAACCTGCCCCGTCTCAGCATCGAGCGAATACTTGCCGAGCAAGATGAGGTCGAACTTCTCGCGCTTAAGGAACGCCGCGAGCACTTTCGCTGTCGCGAGCGTGTCAGAACCCGCGAACCCGCGATCCGTAAGATGCACCGCCTTGTCCATCCCCATCGCCAGCGCGTCCATCAGCGCGTCGCGCGCCTGCGGCGGTCCCATTGTGACGACGGTGGTTTCGCCGCCATGCCTGGCCTTGAGCTCGGCAGCGAGCGAGACCGCGCGCAAGTCGAAAGCGCTGATCACGTTGGGACCGTCGCGCTTGATGGTCTTGGTGGCGGCGTCGAAGTTGGCTTCTTCGATAAGCGGAATCTGCTTGATGCAAATGGCGAACTTGAACACTAGAGCTAACTCCTTGTGATGGAAGCCGTATGAGAACGCAGCAACGACAGTCCTGGACTGATGCGTTGCCGCGCCTTCGTTGCAATCGTTCGCGGGACAGACTTCCCTTCCCGATGCGGGAAGGGAAAGAGAGTTAGGTCGATTCTCTGGTGGCTGATCACAAGCACGACCTAACCCCTACCCGCAAGGGAAGGGGAACCAGAACTGCCATCGATTGACTTTACGATTGCCAAAGCTTTGTTGCACGGGAGGCTAGATTAGCTACGCGCGCCGATGCAACCCGATTACGCGCCGCGTCGGAATCGGATAGCTTTGCCGTGTGAGATTTTTCCGCCTCGCGATTGCTGTCTGCCTCTTCTTTCTACTTGCGGCCGTGAGCGCCGCGCCGATGCGGATTGTATCGCTCGCTCCTTCGGTAACCGAAGATCTGTTCGCGCTCGGCGCCGGTCCCGAAGTGGTCGGCGTTTCGCGCTATTGCGACTACCCGCCCGAGGTGACGAAGCTGCCGAAAGTCGGCACGTTCCTCACGCCGAATCTCGAGTCGATCATCGGACTGCGGCCGACGCTGATCGCCGGGCTCGGGCTTTCGTCCGATCAACGCGAGCTGCGCGCGCTTGCGAAGCTGGGCTATCCAATCGTACTCGCCCAGGACGAGTCACTCGATCAGATCGAAGACAGCATTAACCGGATTGGCGCCGCGACCGGACGCGAACGTGAGGCGCGCGACCTCGTCGCACAAATTCATTCGCAGATCGGCGAGGTGCGCGAGCGGCTTGCCAGTGCCTCCGCGCCGCGCGTGCTGATGCTCGTCGGCCATCAGCCGATGGTGGCGGTCGGCCGCGGCACCTACCTCGACGACCTGCTGCACATCGCGCGCGCCGACAATATCGCCGACGTTTCCGGCGAGCAGTGGCCGCGGCTCAGTGTCGAGTACGTTATTGCTATGCGCCCCGATGTGATCCTCGACGGCTCGATGGGCAGCGACCCGTCGCGCCCGGTGAAGTACTGGGATCGCTATCCAACGATTCCCGCCGTGATCAACCATCGCGTGTTCGGCTATCCCGACGATCCGATTCTGCACGCCGGCCCGCGCGTCGGGCAGTCGCTGCAGATGCTCGCGACGCTGATTCATCCCGCCGCGTTCAGTACCGCGAAAGTGACATCGAGATGAGCGCTTCGCCGATTCCTAAGCTCAAAGTCAACGAACCGGCGCGATCGCCGATGCGCACGCATGATCTCTCGCGAGCGCATCTGACGCGCGGGCGGATGTTCGCGATCCTCGGCAGCTTGATCGCGATCCTCGCTGCATGCGCGCTCATCGCGGTTTCGTTCGGCAGCGTTCATATCAGTCTGCTGCGCGCGATTTCCGACCCGTCGAGTCCCGACCATGCGATCTTCTTCGCCGCGCGGCTGCCGCGGGTGCTGATGGGTATCGCGATCGGCGCGGTGCTCGCTTCAGTCGGCGCGGCGCTGCAAGCCCTGGTGCGCAATCCCCTCGCCGAGGGCGGGATCCTTGGCATCTCCGGCGGCGGCGCGCTTGGCGCGATCGTCGCGCTCGTGATGTTCTCGCGGCTGGGCGGTGGCGAGGCCGTCGTGCCGCTATTCGCATTCGGCGCGGCGCTGCTCTCGACGCTCGCCGTCTATCGCCTCGCGCTCGTTGACGGTCAGCTCGATCCGCTGACGCTCCTGCTCTGCGGCGTGATCTTCAACGCGTTCTGGGGCGCGGCGATCATGCTCGTGAACAGCGTGGTGAACTTTTATTTCACGCACAGCATCCTCTTTTGGCTGATGGGCAGTCTCGAGGCGCCGACCTACAGCGAAGTCGCGATCGTTTCCGCGCTCGGCCTCGTCGGTTTCGCGGTTCTTATGTTCCACGCGCGCGATATGAATCTGCTCGCGCTCGGCGACGAATCCGCGGCGGAGCTTGGGGTCAATGTGGATCGCCTACGGCGGCTCACGTTCTTTGCGACCTCGATCATGATCGGTGCGGCTGTTTCGGTGAGCGGAATTATTACCTTCGTCGGGCTGATCGTGCCGCATACCTTGCGCCTGGCGTTCGGCTCCGATCATCGGCTGCTGCTGCCCGCCTCGCTGATCGGCGGGGCGGCATTCATGGTCGCCGCGGATCTCCTCGCGCGTATCGTGATCGCTCCCGCCGAAATTCCCGTCGGTGCGATCACGGCGCTCTGCGGCGGTCCGTTCTTCATCCTGATGCTGCGGCGCGAGAGCCGCCGGCCGTTTTCGCTATGAATCCCACGCCAGCGCTGCGCGCCGAAAGCATCCGCGCCGGCTACGGCGATATCGATGTGTTGCGCGCGATTTCACTCGAAGTGAGCGCAGGAGAAATGCTCGCAATCGTGGGCCCCAACGGCGCTGGCAAATCGACCCTGCTGAAAGTCCTCGGCGGTGCGATGCGTCCCGCGTCGGGCAAGGTCGAGCTGCTCGGCCGCTCGCTCGACGCCTTCGATCGCCGCGAGCTCGCGCGCAGCGTCGCCGTCGTCAACCAGGAGAACGCCGTCGCATTTCGATTCTCGGTGCTCGAAGTCGTCTTGATGGGCCGCGCGCCGCATCTTGGCGCGTTTCATTTCGAATCGCCGCGCGATCTCGAAATCGCGAGCGCCGCGCTGGCGCGCTTCGATCTCGAGCCATTTGCGCATCGCCATATCCAGGAACTCTCCGGCGGTGAGCGCAAGCGGGTTTTCCTCGCGCGAGCCGTGGCACAGGAACCGCGCGTGACGCTGCTCGATGAGCCGACAGCGTTTCTCGATCTGAAGCACGTGGCCGAAATCATGACGGTGTTCCGCGAGTTGTGCGCGGCGCGCGCGATGTCGGTCGTCGCCACGATGCACGATCTGAACGCCGCGGCGATATATGCTGATCGCGTAATGCTCATGAAAGACGGCGCGGCCGTGGGATGCGGTCCGCCGGCCGAAATTCTCACCGCCGACAACCTGCGCCGCGTCTACGAAACCGAGGTTTACGTCGGGCGTAACCCTTCTACGGGAGCATTGATGATCCTGCCGGCCGGCGGCGGCTGATTCTTAAAATTTGCCACGGTTGCCGGATGGGGTTAGGATCAAAGAGCGATGGGCTCATTTGGCGCCTCACGTTTGAATCTAATCTTCGATGCTGACGACACGCTCTGGGACTCGAATATTCATTTCCTTGAAGCCTTCGACGAATTCGCGGCGGCGGTCATCGACGCCGGGCTTCCGCTCGATCGAATCAAGATTCACGACGCCGTCCGCAAAGCCGAGCTCGAGCTGATCAAATCGCACGGTTACGGCCGCCGTCCCTATATTCTCGCGCTCCATCGCGCGGCCTCTGATATGACGCAGGGAGATGACGACTCCGGGCTTCGCGATGAGATCGAACGAATCGGCGCGAATCTGATGGAGCGGCATTGCGAGCTATTGCCCGGCGTCGAACCCACCGTGAAGGATCTCGCCAAGCGCCATCGCCTGATGATGTTCACCAAGGGTCAGCGCGACGAGCAGTTGCGCAAGCTCGACCGCTCCAAGCTCGGCCATCTGTTCGATCGGGTCGAGACGCCGCGCGAAAAAGACGTCGAGGCCTATCAGCGCCTGGTGCAGGAAGCGAATCTCGATTGCGAAGAAACCTTCATGATCGGCAACAGCCCGCGCTCCGACATCAATCCCGCCGTCAAAGCCGGCCTGCGCGCGGTCTACATCCCGCATCCCCATACCTGGGACCTCGAGCACGAGGAAATCGAGATGGTCGAAGGTCGCGTCATTGAAGTGAGTACCTTTCGACGCCTGATCGAGCTATTCTGATAGGCTGATTGTGATGTCCACCGCGGGCTTAAGGAAACACGAACCGCAGGATGAGCGGCCTCGGCGCGCCACTCAGGCCGTGCCGCGCCGCAAACCGCCCCTCGCGTTGCGTCCGCTACATCGCATGTGGCGGCGCACGATCGACAACGTGTTGGTCTCCGAGATCGCGCTGCCGGTCCGCGAATTACCCGAAGCGCTGAGCGGCGTCGTCGCCTGCCAGATCAGCGATTTTCATCTCGATCGCGATGAAGACGTGGCGCGCCTACATGGCGCGGTCGAAGCGATCAACCAGGAGCATCCGGACTTCGTTTTTCTGACCGGCGACTACTTTTCCGGGCCTGACACGATGCGCCGCTATCTCGGCGAGTTTCGCGATTCGCTGCGGCACTTGAAGCCGCGCCTCGGCGTGTTCGCGATCCTGGGCAATCATGACCACTGGTCATCCGCCGATCAGATAGCGACCACGCTCAAGCATTCGAACGCTGATGTTCTCATTAACGAGAGCCGCCGGCTCAGGCTGCGCGGCGAGGAACTAGTGATCGTCGGAATCGATGACCTGTGGTCGCGGCGGGCTGAACCCGCGCGCGCGTTTGCCAATGTCGGCGCCGACGACGCCACGATCGTGCTCGCGCACAATCCCGACACTGCTCTCTATGCGCGTCACCTGAAACCGGGCGTGATGCTATCCGGGCACACCCACGGTGGCGTGGTGCGAATTCCGTTTTACGGCTCGCCGCTCAAGTCGATTCTCAAGATCGGCAAGCAGTTCTATTCGGGACTCAATCGCTACGAGGATTTTTACATCTACACCAATCGCGGCCTCGGCACTTTCTGGCTGCGCATCCGCATCAATTGCCCGCCGGAAGTTTCGCGCTTCAGCCTGACGCAGTATTCCGAACAAGCTGCCGCCACCGCACCTCAGCCCGAGGTTCGCCTCGAAGAAAAACGGCGCCGGCGCCGCAACGTCGTACGCCAAATCGGCTCTAAGGTTAGAAAGAGGAAACGCTAAGTGAGCGCGCCCGCGGCGTTCGATCTCGCGATAACCGGCGCGACGGTTGTGACGCGCGCGGGATCGTCGTTGGCCGACGTGGCGATCAGTGGTGGCACGATCGCGAAGATCGGAGCGCCGGGATCGCTCGGCGCGACGGCAAAAACGATCGATGCGCGGGGGATGCTGCTGCTGCCGGGCGCCGTCGATCCGCATACGCATCTCGACGCCGAGATGTTCAATCTCCACACGATCGATGACTTCGAGTCAGGCACCGTCGCGGCCGCGGCTGGAGGCGTGACGTCGATCATCGACTACGCTTTCCAGGCCCAGGGCGGCACGCTCGCGGGCGCGATCGAGAAATGGCAGGCGAAGGCGGAAGGCCGCGCCGTTATCGACTACGGGTTTCATATCGCGCTGCTCGATCCGACGCCCGAAGCGATCGCCGAGATTCCGCGGATGGTCGAGCGCGGCTTCACCAGTTTCAAGATCTTCATGATGATGAACTTCGAGGCGCGCGCGAGAGACTTCCTGCGCGCCTTTCGAACCGCGGGCGAAGCGGGCGCGCTGCTGACGATTCACGCCGAGGACGAAAATCTTATCGGCTACTGCACCGAGATGCTGCTGCGGGCCGGCAAGCAGAGCGTCGAGCATTTTCCCGCCAGCCGCCCGCCGATTGTCGAGGGCGCGGCGGTGAAGCGTGCGCTGGCGATGACGCAGGTGGCGGGCGGCGCCCCCGCATACTTCGTGCATCTCTCGTCGCGCGATGCGATCGCCGCGATTCGCGCGGCGCGCTCCAACGGCCGCGCCGTCCTCGCCGAAACGCGGCCAATCTATCTCTATCTCACCGAAGAGCGGTTCCATGAGCCGGATGGCGCGCGCTATGTCGGCTATCCTCCGCTGCGCACCGAGGAGCATCGCGAGGCAATCTGGGAAGCGCTCGCGGACGGCACCGTCGATGTCGTCGCGACCGATCATTGCAGTTGGACGCTCGGTCACAAGCGCTCGGCCAATCGCTTCACGCGCGTGATGCCGGGGATGTCGAACCTCGAAACTCTCGTGCCGATGCTTTATTCCGAGGGCGTTGCGAAGGGCCGTATCTCGCTCGAGCGGATGGTCGATCTCGTCGCGACTAATCCTGCGCGCATTTTCGGGCTCTACCCGCGCAAGGGCGCAATCGTCGAAGGCGCGGACGCCGACCTCGTCATTTTTGATCCGAACCGCAAGGTGACGGTGCACAGTCCCGAGATGCACTCCCGTGCCGACTACGATCCGTTCGAAGGCTTCGAGGTCACGGGCTGGCCCGCTATGACAATCTCGCGCGGCGAGGCGATCGTCACAAATCGCCGCGATGATGCGCGTCGCGGTCGCGGTGAGCTGCTGACTCGCGCCGCGTTCGATTCGAACTGGCGCAGCTTCTAAGGCTTCTCCCGGCCACGCTGGCGAGGTAGCCTCGTTTCCACACGAGGTTCCATGGAGCACAGACTGGTTGCGATCGCGGGGGGATCGGGATTCATCGGCCGCGCAATCGCGCGGCGACTTTCCTCATTGCCGGGCACGCGAGTGCGAATACTCTCACGCAATCCCGACCAGGCGCGCGCACAAATCACGATACCCAACGCCGAGTTCGTGAAGGGCGACGTGACGGTGTCGGCGTCGCTGCGCGACGCGCTCGCGGGCGCGACTACGGTCGTGAATGCGACGCAGTTCGACGGTTATCCGGTAGAGAATCCCTCGCGCGGGCTTACGTTCGAGCGTGTCGACTTCGCCGGCACGGTCGCGCTGCTCGATGCCGCCAAGGCGGAGAACATCGCGCAGTTCATCTACATAAGCGGCGCGGCGGCCGACGAGACGAGCCTTCATCCCGGCTTTCGCGCCAAGGGGCTGGCAGAGCGCGCGATCCGCGAATCGGGTTTGACCTACACGATTTTCCGCCCGTCGCTCGTTTACGGACCGGAAGACAAGGTGCTCAACGGTTTCGTCAAGGCGATGCGTCTCGCGCCGATCTTTCCCGTTCCCGGCACTGGGCAGCAGAAGGTGCAGCCCGTGCTCGTCGACGATCTCGCGGCCTGCGTTGCACTTGCGTTCACGGGCAAAGGTGCGAACGAGAGTTACGATGTGGGAGGCCCCGACCTGATAACTTTCGATGAGATGATGAAGGCCGTGATGGAAGCCAGCGGCATTCACCGGCCAATCATCCATGTTCCTGAAACTCTCATGCGCGCGTTCGGCGCAATCGCTGAAAAGCTGCCGAAGCCAATGCTGTCACGCGACGCGGTCACGTTCGTCACCGCAGACAACGCCTGCAACATCGCGCCGCTCGTCGCAGACTTCAAAATTCAGCTCACGCCGATGAAGGCCGGACTCGCTTATCTCGCGAAAAAGAACGGCGGCTAGAGCCGGCGCCAGCCGGAGCCTTCGTGACCGAAGCTGAAAATTTCGGGATGGATAATCTCGGCGAGAATTTCGAGCGAATCGACGATTCGCGGTCCCGGGCGATTGAAATACTGATTGCCGTCGGCGACGAAGACTCTGCCCTCGCGCACCGCACGCAGCGTTGCCCATCCTTCGCGCCGCGTGAGTGTATCGGTTTCGTCCATCGTGCGCGCGATCGGAAAGCCGCAGGGTGAGATCAGGATCGCATCGGGATCCTTCGCCGCGAATTCGTCGAACGTCATCTTGGGCGAATGCTCGCCCGGCTGGCCGAACAGGTTGACGCCGCCCGCCTGCTCGATGAGCTCGGGCATCCAGTTCGCCGCCGCCATCAACGGATCGAGCCATTCGATCGTCGCAAGCGACGGGCGCGATTTGGTGTGCTGTGCCTTGGCCGCGATATCGGCCATCCGCGTGCGCAGGCGCTGAGTCAAATCGACGCCGCGCTGATGTGCGTCGAGCGCATCCGCCACGTACTGCATGTCATTGAACAAGTCGGCGAGCCCGTAGGGCTTAAGCGATACGATCTTCGGCGGCGCGCCGATCCAATCGGCGACCGCCTCCTGCACCTCGCTCTCGTTTACGGCGCACACCTCGCATTGCGATTGCGTGACGATCGCGTCAGGGCGCAGCGCGCGCAACTTGTCTGCGTCTACGCGGTAGACCGCGAGCGCATCGGCGACGATTCGCTTCACATCGCGATCGATCTGCGCGCTCGAGCCCTGGGGCTTGAACTTGGGCTCCGTCAGTACGGGCAGCCGCGCCACTGATACGGGGAAATCGCATTCGTGCGAGCGTCCGACGAGATCGTTTTCGAATCCCAGCGCGCATACGATCTCGGTCGCACTTGGCAGCAGGCTCACGATACGCGGCATGCGAATTCTCTCCTCATTGCGCGCTCGGCGCTTGCGCGACCGATTGCAGGCGGCATTCCTTGATCTCGCCCTTCGCGAGATCAGTATCGACCACGGCGAGATGAACCTGGCCGTTGCTGCCATACTCCTCGCGCACGTAGTAGGCGCCGTCGGGCTCGGCGGTGAATTGAAGCGGACTGGCGGTGCCTCCCGCGGTGCAGGTTACCGGACCCGCGTCGTTGTAGAAGGTGTGATAGCCGCCGGCCTCGAGCTCGATACTATCGTGCCCGCAGGTGACCATCGGTGAATTTCCCGAACCGAGGAAGTGCCACGGGCGGTAGATGTAAATCACGCTCTTCGACGCCGACATCGGCACGGGCTTATAGTCGTCGCCCTGCACTTCGCCGCACCCCGCAGCCGCGAGCATCAGCACTCCGCTCAATAGTAATGGTATCAGTGAGATTTTAAGCTTCATCAAAATCGCGCGGCCGTGAGGGCCACGCCCAAGTCTCGCAGAAACCGCCGGCGCGATGAAGCTGCCGAAAACAAAAACGGACGAGTTGCCTCGTCCGTTCCGTTCGCGATGACGATTCCGGTCGTCATCCTCATGCTTTGGCAAGTATATGCGGAAAGCTCCACGTTGACAACGATTCAACGCGCCGCAACGCTGGTTGGATGAGGTACCACGAAAATGAGTACTGAGGTGCGCGCGGTCGGCGTCGATTTCGGCACCACCAACAGCGCGATTGCGATCATCGACGGGTCGGGCGAGCCGCGGCTGGCGAGCTTTCGCACCGCCGATGCGCGGGCGATGGCCGACACCTTCCGCTCGATCCTCTTCTTCGAGGCGATCGAGGAAACCGGCGGCACCGAGGCGCCGCTCGCGGTGGGCAATGATGCGATCCGGCGCTATCTCCAAGCGGGAGGCCAGGGCCGTCTCATCCAATCGCTCAAGTCATTTCTTGCCGATCGGACTTTCGACAGCACTGATATCATGGGCGAGACCTACGCGCTCGGCGATCTCATTGCGCCGATCCTGAACTCGTTGCGCGACGCCGCGATCGCGCAGTTCGGCAAGCTGCCGCCGCGCGTAGTCGTGGGACGGCCGGTGAACTTCGCGTCCTCGGTTACTGCTGATGACAGTCTCGCGCGCAGCCGCCTCGATGTAGCCGTGCGCCGCGCGGGATGGGATGACGTGATCTTCGAGTACGAGCCCGTCGCTGCAGCGTATGACTACGCGATGCGCATCGGGCGCGAAGAGGTCGTTCTCATCGGAGACTTTGGCGGCGGCACGAGCGATTTTTCACTGCTCAAGCTGGCACCCGCTTCTGGAGCGGCCGCGCCGCCACGCTACGAAATTCTTGGCAACGACGGCGTCGCGATCGCGGGCGACGCTTTCGATGGCCGCATCATGCGCTACCTGGTTGCGCCGGCGCTCGGACGCGGCAGCCGCTATAAGACTCCGTACGGTGTCGTGCTGCCCGCGCCGACATGGCCATACACGCGGCTCGAGCGATGGCACTACCTGTCGATCCTGAAAGCGCCGATTACGATGGCGAAGCTCGAAGACCTGAAGCATCAGTCGCTCGAGCCCGACAAGATCGCCGCGTTCATCCGCGTGGTTGACTACGATCTCGGCTATTACCTCTTTCGATCGGTCGAGCAGACCAAGCTCGCGCTTTCGGATCTCGAATCAGCGGGCTTCGAGTTCCGCGACGGACCGATCGAGATCGTTGCCACAGTTGCGCGGCCCGAATTTGAAAAATGGATCGCGCGCTACCTCGAAGACATCGCGGGATGCGTCGATCGCTTGATCGCAAGCACCGCCGTCGCGCCCGAAAAAATCGATAGCGTATTCCTCACCGGCGGATCGTCGTTCGTCCCCGCCGTGCGCCGAATCTTCACCAACCGCTTCGGCGCCGACCGAATCAGAATGGGCAACGAATTCACCTCAGTCGCCCGTGGCCTCGCGCTGCGCGCCCTTCACGAAAATTAGGTCTCACACATGGTTGCGGAGCATCAGCTCCTTGGGATGTGGATCGAGGTAAACCTGGCCGCGCAGGTAGGCGATATCGAAGCGGTGCACGTAGTGCCGGAGCATAGTTAGCGGCACGACGAGCGGCACGAGGCCGTTGCGGTAGTCGTCGATCAATTCGGCGAGCTCGGCGCGCGCGGGTGAATCGAGATGCTCGCGCAGGTAGCCGGCCATGTGCTGCAGCACGTTGACGTGACGGGCGCGGGTCGCAGGCTTGCTGAGCGCGGCCATCGTGTTGCCGATGTAATGTTCGCGCACCTCGGCGCGTGAAATTTGCTTCGCATTCGCGACGAAGCGACCGAGTTCCGAATAGGCCTGCGGCGAATGCGCCATCAGCACGAGCTTGTGCGCCGTATGGAAGCCAACGAGGCCGCCGAGCGTCCATCGCGAGGCAAAAAATGATCGCAGCCGTCGATACGCGAAGATCCGCTCGATGAAATTCTCGCGCAGGCGGGGCTCGTTGAGCCGCCCTTCCTCTTCGATCGGCAAATTCGGAAAGCGCCTCATGAGCGCCGCGGCGAAAATGCCGACGCCATCACGCGAAGGCATCCCCGAATTGGCATAGATGCGCACGCGCTCCATCCCACAGCTCGGCGAGTTTTTCTTCAGCACGTAACCGCAGAGATCCTCCGCGTCGAGTTCGTCCGTGCGGCGGGTGGCGAACCGTTCCATCAGCGCGGTGCGATCGGTGCGGGATTTGTTGCCGATCATCTTCACCCGATCGCCGTCGCGCTCGAGCCTCAGCGATTCGCGCGGCACGCCGAGCCCCGCCTCGAGCTCGGGGCATACAGTAACGAACTCGACGAACGGCCCCAGCATATCGACCAGGAAATCGTCGCGCTTATGTCCGCCATCGAAGCGCACTTCTTCGCCAAGCAGACACGCCGATACGCCGATTCTGATTGTGCGCTCCGCCGAGCGTGATGTAGTCAGTCGCGCCATTGTTCAATGTAGGCGCGTGAACCGAACTTGCGCGAGGTGCTCTGAAACGACATGTAGCGAATCTTACCGTAGATGGGGCGCTCGGGTCCCCACGCGCGATCGTGCTTGCCGCCGATCGCCCATGCGATTCCGGCGTAGCCGTTGGGGTCGCGGCCGTCGAGCTCGTAGCGATCGTTGAGTCGTACTGCGATTTGATACGCGTCGCCGGCGCTGCGGCTCCATTCGAGAATCTTCTTCGCCCAGTACATCCGCATGTAGCCGTGCATCCATCCGGTGCGGACCATCTGACGCTGCGCGGCGTTCCACAGCGGATCGTAAGTCTCGGCGTTTTCGAGCTGGCGCTCGTTGTAGCGACACGGCCGCGGATCGCGCGCGTGCTCGGCGATCGTGCGCATCGCCCACGGCTCCGAGCTCGCAATCGATCTAAAGCGCGGATTGAAGCGCACGAAGTTAATCGCAAGCTCGCGGCGCACGATCATTTCTTCGAGGAACGCATCGCGATCTCCCGCGGGCGCATCGGCATCGCGCACGGCGAGCGCCACGGTATGCGGTCCGATCTGACCGAAGTGAAGATACGGCGAGAGCTGGCTGGTCGCATCGAGCTCGGGATGATTGCGATCGTCTTTGTAATGCGCCAGGCGCGCGCGAACGAATCGGCGCAGCGCGGCGAGCGCTTGGGTAGTGCCGCCGCGGAAGCCGGCAACGCATTGAACGGAAGAATCGACATGAACCATCCGCAGAAGCTCCGGACCGGGCGTGAGAGACGCGGGTTTGCGTTTTGGATTCCATCGCACGCGCACAGCGTGATTGCGAAGCGGCTTGAGAAACTCGTCGAGGCGTTCGCGGATTCGCGGACGGATGGTGCGCGCCGCGAAATGTTCGCGGCCAAGCAGCGCCGACGGAACGATCACGT
>DATJMX010000025.1 GCA_035508495.1 Candidatus Binataceae bacterium | reverse complement strand
GGCCTTCATCACCCACGCGGCGTCGCTGCGTCAGAGTTTCCTCCATTGCGCAATATTCCTGACTGCTGCATCCCGTAGGACTCTGGGCCGTGTCTCAGTCCCAGTGTGGCTGACCATCCTCTCAGACCAGCTACCCGTCTTAGCCTTGGTGAGCCGTTACCTCACCAACAAGCTGATAGGTCGCGGACTCCTCTCGAAGTAATAGCTTACAGAGTAGAGGCCACCTTTTACCTCAGGAAGCGAACTCCCCGTGGTCTTATCTGGTATTAGCCCGTCTTTCGACGAGTTATCCCAGTCTCCGAGGCAGATTGTCCACGTGTTACTCACCCGTGCGCCGGTTTACTATTCGTATTGCTACGAAATTCTCCCACGACTTGCATGTCTCAGGCACGCCGCCAGCGTTCGTTCTGAGCCAGGATCAAACTCTCCATTAAAGGCTCATTGTCACCAATCTCAATGCGCGGCTAGCGCAAAGAGACGGTCTGACCGCAATTCAAAGAAATCGGACAGGCTTCAGATCCATTCCGGATCCCCCGCCGCCCAATTACTGGCATGCACTACTATTCAGTTTTCAAAGACCGGCCCTTTGAGGGCGAAGGGAAATAATACCGCTCGGTTCGGATCCGGTCAACACAATGTGACAGAATTTTTAGAGCGAGCTTCCCTGCGACAGCGTTTTCGCGCTGACGAGAGAAGATACTACCATCGCCGCCGCGCTTGTAAAGTGGGTCAGCGAAAATATTTTGTCGCTGCCCTTCGACTGTCCACAGGTTGTCCGCCTCGAGCGAGATAGCCCTTGTGTCCGTTAGGGTTTAGCGCTCTCGCTAATTCCCGAATGCGATCGAATCAGGCTCCGCAAGCGCAAAATAGGCCGCGCCCAGGAGCGCAAAGCCGCCCGCAACGACGAACATCGGGCTGTATCCGTAGGCGTGCGCGAGGATTCCCAGCATATACGGCCCCGCCATCGCGCCGAAGTCGTAAAGCGACGTGTAAACGCTCGAGGATCGGCCCATCGCGCCGATTTTCGTTCGCGATATCACGAGCCCGCTCAACGCGGGATAAAGATACGCGTGACCCAGACCGCCGATTATCGCTGCCGTATCCATCATCCCCCACGTTCCGATCAATCCCAGCGCCGCAATTCCTACTCCCAGCGTCGCCATCGTCGGCACCAGCATTCGATTAAGCCCGATGCGGTCCATCAGCCGCCTGCCGCCCAGCCGCGCGATTATCGCCGTCACACTGTAGAGCAGGAAGTAGATCCCCACGCGGCGCACGCCCTCCTGGTATGCGAACGGCGTGACGAAGCTAAGCCGCGGCGCGATCGCCAGCGCAAACAGCAGCGTGACGATCCAGAGCGGCAGGAGATCGCGATCAAATCCGAGCGCCAGGTACCCCGGCCCGCTCTGCGCCGCTCGCACATGATGCGGCGCTGGCCGATCGTCGGGCGTGAAATACGCGGTCGCCGCCCCAGCGGCGATAAGCGCAATCGCCACGGCAAAGAAAGCGCCAAAGCCAAACGAGTTGACAACCAGTTCAGCGACCAGCGGCGCCAGCGCGCCGGGCACCATTCCCGACAGGCTGAAGATCGCCATCGCCTCACCTTCGCGGCCGCGCGGCAGCATCTCATAGACCATCGCGAATAGCGCCACGCGCGCAGTGCCTTCGAGCAGGCCGTGAAGCGCGCGCACGAGGTAGATCGGCGCGCCCAGCGAATGAATCGGCAGATAGAGAGCAATCGCGAACATGTCCAGCACGAGAAACACGATCGCCGTCCAGCGGCATCCGCGCCGATCGATCAGCACGCCCAGGCCCGGCCGCGCCGCCAATGCAGCCAGCGATCCGGTCCCGATGATCGCGCCGATCGCAGCCGCCGATCCGCCGCGCTCGACGATCCATAGTGGAAAAAGAACGAACAGGTTCAAGACGAAGTTGAGCGCAAATGTCCCGGCAAAAACCAGCCAGAACGCGCGCCCGTAAACTATCCCTTCGGAGTGCGCCTCGGCGCTCTCACTTTGCACCGTATCGCTCATTGGCCGTCCACGAGCGACAGGATAGATGCGCCAGCGCATCGGCGAAAGGCACGGGCTGCGATCGCTCCCGCGCTCGACTTCGTCTTATGCTTCGCTGGCCGGTATAAACCCTGTCAGCCTGAATACAACGATGCGGCGTCCGCTACTGATGACGGAATTTGATCGCAGCCGGTCGATCGGGATCACGAACAGCGCGGATGCATTATCTCTTGCGGCCGCGAGGCTCGACTTGCGGGACGCTTTTCAATTGAACCGGGCCCGAGGGCTCTTCGGCGTAGTCCTGGCTCTCCATCGTCACGACGATAGTGCCCTGCGCGGATTTCGCTTGCGGAAAGTCCACGGCGATCGTCGCTTTGCCGTTGTCGCTCACCAGGAAATCATCGACCCAGCGCGCGATGCCGCGGCGCGGGAAAAACCAGATGCGATAGACCATCCCCGCGTCGAGGGCCTTCATGCCGCTCACACCGAGCATCGCCGCCGACGCTGCGGGACTCACCGCCAGGACTCCCGTCGCGCCCGCGCTATCAATGGTGCCCGCGAGTTTCGTGAGCTTGAGATCAGGCGCGAAAAGAATCTTGCCGAAGAGCTCGCCCTCCGAGGCCTCCACGCGCGCCACTCCGAGCTTGTTCCAGGTGCTCGATTGCACGTGGCGCAACTGCCGAACATCAGCCGAGAGCCGATCGATGCGTCGATTCAGAAGATGGGTGCGGTGCGAAAGAGCGACGGCAAATTCGATCGACACCATCGTCGAGGCAAGCGCGATTGCGACCGCCATCCCCGCGATCGCCCGCCACAAGCCGACGCGCTGCAGCACCGGCACTCGCTCGACGGCGTCGATGGTTCGAGTAATCGAACCAGCTTTGGACACGCTTTCTGCCATCGAGACGTTCATGACGTACGGCGCCGGCCCCGTGTTCCTATAATTTCATACAAATTCGAGACTAGGCCCGCATCGCCACAACCGCAAGATTGCGCGCCGACGACAGATCACGCCTCAACCGCGGCATTCAGATCGCCGACCGCCTCGGCGAAGTCCTCCATGAATTCCTGCACCACCGTGCGGCACGATTTCACGCTGTCGACGAGTCCCACGCCCTGGCCAACGAAGTACGTCACGAGCTCGCGCGCCTTGGGATCGCCACGCTCGGCGAAGCGTTGCGCAGTCGCGAGCGCAGGTTCGCTGATGAGGCTCTGCATCGGCATCGGCAGCGCGCCCGGGCTCTTCGATCCTTCCCAGGCGTCGGTCCACGCCGAGCGGAGCTGGCGCGAGGGCTTGCCGGTGCGGCACTTCGAGCGCACGGTGTCGCGCGAGCGCGCCTCGATCATCTTCTCGCGGAATACTTCGGAGGTTTCCGATTCGGTCGTCGCGAGCCATACCGAGCCGGTCCAGACGCCCGACGCGCCCATCGCCATGCACGCCGCCATCTGCCGCCCCGTCATGATTCCGCCGGCCGCGAGCACCGGGATATTGCGGATCGGTTTGATAGCGCGCATCACTTCCGGGATCAGCACGATCGTCGCGACCTCGCCGCAATGGCCTCCTGCTTCACCGCCCTGGGCTACGATAATGTCGACGCCAGCCTTCGCCTGGCGTACCGCATGCTCAGGCGCACCGACCAGCGCGGCGACGGGAACGCCATGCTTATGGCCCATCTCGATCATTTGCTCGGGCGGCACGCCGAGCGCGTTCGCAACAAGTTTTATCGGATGACGAAATGAAATCTCGATCAGCTTGAGCGCGTTCTCCGCCTGCATCGAGATTGGCGCTTCTGGCGAGCGCTGGCGCTCGCCCTCGATCGCCTGCGACGGCTCGATTCCATGCTCGCGCAGGAGGCCGCTGACGAAATCGCGATGCCCCTGCGGCACGCGCTTCTGCAACGCGCCGTAGGTGATTCCCTTCTCGTTCTTGACCGAGAGATTTTCCGGAATCAGGACATCAACGCCATAGGGCTTGCCGTCGATATGCTCGTCGATCCACTTGAGCTCGAGCTCAAGCTGCTCGGGCGTGAACGCCGTCGCGCCGAGCACCCCGAATCCCCCGGCCTTACTGACCGCGGCTATCACATCGCGGCAATGGCTGAAGGCAACCAGTGGAAAATCGATCCCAAGCATCGAACAAATCGGTGTTTTCATCTTAGAGCGTGCTCCGATGCGAAATTGATCGATCCTTAGCACAGCGCGCGAAGAGTTGAACGTTGCGCGGGGACGCACCGCGCATCGCCACGATGCACCTTTGTTAGCCTTTCGCTTTCCTATATGTTGGGGAGTCTCGCTATGAACCAAATACAGGACATTCACGTCCGCGCCACGGAAGCCCTCGTTCCGCCGCGCCAGTTGAAAGATGCGATGCCGGTTGATGAAGGCATCGTGCGCACCGTGGTCCAAGCGCGCGAAACCATGCGCGCAATCCTGGCCGGACGCGACTTGCGCTTTTTGTGCATCGTCGGGCCATGCTCGATTCACGACCCAGAGGCCGCGCTCGAATATGCCGGCCGTCTCGTCAAGCTGCGCGAGCAACTCGGCCCGAGCCTCTACATCATGATGCGCGTTTATTTCGAGAAGCCGCGCACGACCGTCGGATGGAAAGGGCTTATCAACGATCCGCACATGGACAATAGCTGCGACATGCGCGAGGGCCTCCGTATCGCGCGCCGGCTCCTGCTCGAGATCAACCGGATGGGGCTGCCGGCGGCGACCGAGCTGCTCGATCCGATTACGCCGCAGTACATCGCGGATTTAATCGCCTGGACCGCGATCGGCGCACGCACGACGGAATCGCAAACCCATCGCGAAATGGCGAGCGGACTTTCGATGCCGGTCGGGTTCAAGAACACCACCGACGGCAACCTGCAAGCCGCGATCAACGCCGTGCAATCTGCGCGGCGCCCGCATTCTTTCCTGGGCATCACGCAGGAGGGCCTCTCGGCCGTCATCCGCACCAGCGGAAACCCTGATACACACGTCGTGCTACGCGGCGGTCACAATCCGAACTACGACGCCAAGAGCATCGGCGAATGCGAGCAGTTGCTAACCGCAGCGGGCCTCGAAGCGCGCGTGCTCGTGGATTGCTCGCATGCGCAGACCAGCAAGGACTACACCAAGCAGCCTGGGGTGCTCGCGGCGCTGGTCGAGCAGGTACGCGGCGGCAGTCGCGCGATCCTCGGCGCAATGGTCGAAAGCAACCTGTATCCCGGTAATCAGGCGCTGTCGTCGGATCGCTCGAAGCTGAAATACGGCGTCTCGATCACCGATCCCTGTATCGATTGGCCGACGACCGAGCGCTGCCTGCTCGATTGCGCCGCCGCCCTGGCCAGCCGCTAAGCCTGGCGATTTTCGGCTTTTAATTTTTCACTGATCACGAGCGCGCCGAGCGCCGCGGTCTGGCGCGCCGAATATTCCGCCGGCCGCCGCAGCATTTTGATTCGCGGGTCCAATGCCGCGAGCCCCGATGCGAGGTTGGTTCGAATCGTGGCGAGCTCCGGCCGCGGCATGATTCGCCTGCCAACTTCCATCATCGTCTCGAGCAGCGGTGTCACTTTTGCCGGCGGCGACTTGAACTCGCGCGTCACCGTACTTGCGCTTTCATCCAGCAGCCCAATCAGATCGCCCATCGCGATTCCCGACGAATTGAAGCCGCGGAAAATCTGCTTGCGTCCGGGCGTCGAGAGCTTTCCGGCCGAAGTTTTGAGGCGCCCCGTGCCCTTGTACTCGACGAGCTTGTAAGTGAAGTCGCCCGCGGGTGCATCGTCGCTGACCGCGAGTGAAGTCCCAATACCGAAGGCATCGATCGGCGCGCTCGAATCGACCAGCTCGGCGATCTTGTACTCGTCGAGATTACCGCTCGCGAATATCGCCGTGTCCTTGAGATTTGCCTGATCGAGGAGCCGCCGCGCCTTGCGGCTGAGATCGGGCAGGTCGCCGCTGTCGAGCCGAATCGCCTGCAGCTTGAGTCCGCGCGCTCTCATCCGCGCGCCGATTTCAGACGCGATCGCGACGCCGCGTACCGTGTCGTAGGTATCGACCAGCAGCGTGCTCAGCTTCGGAAAGTTGTCGATGAAATCCTCAAAGGCCTTGCGCTCGGTTTCATGCGCCATGATGAAGCTGTGGCTCATGGTGCCGAACACCGGGATTCCGTAGCGCATCCCGGCGAGCACGTTCGCCGTGCCGTGAAAGCCCGCGATATAACTCGAGCGCGCCGTGATCAGCGTCGCATCCGCACCCTGCGCGCGGCGCGGACCGAAATCGATAAGCCGCCTGCCGGCCGCGACGCCGACGCATCGCGCCGCCTTGGTCGCCGCCATCGACGCGAAGCCGACCTGGTTGAGCGCGATCGTTTCGATGAGCTGCGCTTCGATGAGCGGCGCGTGAATCTCAACAACTGGCTGGCCCGCAAAGAAGATAGTGCCCTCGGGAAGAGCGCGCACCGCGCCGCTGAAGCGAAAGCTCGCCAGGTAGTCGAGAAACTCCGGTGTGAACAGGTCAAGCGATCTGAGATGCGCGATCGCCTTTTCGTCGAAGCGATATTCCTCGAGAGCTTCGATCAGGCGCTCGACACCAGCCGCGATCATGTAGCCGCGTCCGGGCGGCAGCCGTCGAATCCCAAGCTCGAACGACCCGGCGTCGTTGAGGCCGTGCGCGAAAAACGCCGCCGCCACGGTCAGTTCGTACAGATCCGTCAGGAGCGGAACTTCGGACGCGTCGAGACGCAGGTCAATCGGCATCGCGCGTTCCTGCCGCGGCAGCGATTCCCGATGCGATCATCGCTGCGGCTCCGGCGGCTCGGGCGGCGTGGGCGGCTTGGGCGCCGCGGCGGGTTCCTGGACGATGCGCGTCTCCTGGAGCGCACGATCGTGCAGCACGTCGGCCATGCGCTTGAGATGCGTGTCGACGAGGTCGTTAATCGTGCCCTTTTCGCCGATCGAGCCCGCGCGCACGCCGGTCAGGATTTCGATTCCATGATCGATCGTATCGACCGGGTAGATGTGGAACTGGCCCTGTTCGATTGCCGCCGTCGTTTCGGGCTCCAGCATCAGGTTGGCGAGATTTGCACGCGGCAACAGTACGCCTTGCGTGCCCGTCAGACCGATCGCCTTGCATACGCGGTAGAAGCCTTCGATCTTCTCGTTGGCGCCGCCAATCGCCTGCACGTTGCCGAATTGATCGACCGATCCCGTGACCGCGAGTTCCTGCCGGATCGACACGCCGCTTATCGCAGAGAGCAACCCGTAGAGCTCGGTCGAACTCGCGCTGTCGCCATCGATTCCCGAATACGATTGCTCGAACGCGATACTCGCCGTCATCGCAATCGGATGCTGCTGGGCGAAGCGCGAGCGCAGAAAGCCGCTCAGAATCATGATGCCCTTGTCGTGGGTCGCTCCCGAAAGTCGCGCCTCGCGCTCAATATTGATAAGGCCCGCCTGTCCGAGCGCGACCGTGATCGAAACGCGCGAAGGACGACCGAACGAGTAGCCACCGACATCGAGCACGGCGAGGCCGTTGATCTGGCCGACACTGCGGCCGGTGATATTCACGACCAGCGTGCGATTTGCGATGAGGCGGCGGATCTCCTCCTCGATAAAATTGAGCCGGAGCCTGCGCTCGATAAGCGCCCGCTCGACGTGCCGCGCGCTGACCTTTTCGACCGAATCGGCGCGGGCGAAGTATGCCGACTCGCGCGCCAGATCGTCGATCGGCTCGAGCATCGCCAGCACGCGATCGCGATCGCCCGCCATCCGCATCCCGAATTCGACGATTTTCGCAAGCGCCGAGGCGTCGAAGAGCGGCAGATTCTCGCGCCGCGCGAGCGTTCCGACCCGTGCGGCATATTGAAGCGCCGCCTCGCGGTTCGCATCGACCGCGGGCCGCATCTCGGCCTTGATCTTGAACAACTCGCCGAAGTCCTGATCATAGAAATACAGCAGATTGTAGAGATTTCTACTGCCGAGTACTGTCACCTTGTTCTCGACTTCGATCGGCTCCGGGCGCAGGCCGCTGGTCGCGAAGAACGGCAGCGGCTCGAAGGTCTCGATCGTCATGCGGCCCGACTTCAGGATTCGCTTGATCGTCTTCCACACGCCCGGCTCGACCACTGCGTCTTCCAAATCGAAAACCAGGAAGCCGCCGTGCGACTTGATATACGAGCCGCCAATGATGCGCGTGAAGTTGGTGCCGGTGCGCCCCAGCGGATCGATCCAGCGCTCGATCGTGCCGAACAGATTGCGATAGTTGGGCGCGTCTTCGATGATCACCGGCGCGCCCTTGGTGCGCGAGTTATCAACCATCAGGTTGACCTGGTACTCGACGAAGCGGCGCCCACCTTCTTCGCCCCCGGGCTGCACCGGAACCGGGCCCTGCTCAGCGGCCTCGCGCTCGCGGAAACGCTCGAGATGCCGCAGCATGTGGTCGCTCATGTCATCGAGGTAAGAATCGACGCCTGGATTCGAGAAGTGTCTCTTGAGCTCGGCGATCGCGGGCTTGATGAGACGCGCCGCGAATGAGCGTTCGATCTCGCGGATATCGTCGATCAACTCGCGCATGATCTCCTGCTGCTTGAGCAGGATCGTCCCGAGCTGCTCTTGCAACTCCGCCTGCACGCGCGCGAGCTCCTCGCGCTCGGCATCAGTCTTCTTCTGCATCGCCTGGTTAAGCGCCTCAGGCGACTCGGGCATCTTGCCCTCGATGAGCGGAATCAAAATGATCTGGCCGTTGGGTGCGGCCTGGACGGCGAAGCCGCGTTCGCGCGCGCGCTGCTCAAGGCCGCCGAACAATTCCTGCGCGCGCTTGTTGTATTTCTCCCGGAGCGCCGTGCGCTCCTGGTCGAAATCCTCACGGCGAAAAGCTTTCGGCAGTTGGTCGACGATGTAGGTCAAAAGATCGGCGACGCGCGTATGTAGCACCAGTCCCTGGCCCGCTTCGAGATAGATCGCGACCGGAGATTCCGGGTCTTTGAAATTGTGAACGTAAACCCAGTCGCCAGGCGTCGGCATCGACGCGGCTTTCTCCGCCAGGAGCCGCACGACCGTGTTGCGCTCCTCGCGCGTGCGAAGACCGGAGACGAATACGTTGTAACCGGGACCGCCGACACCGATCGCAAGCCGTATCGCATCAAGTGCGCGGCCTTGTCCGAGCAGCTCTTCGACTTGACCCTGAGACGCGGAATGCTCGAGCTCGGCGGCTTCGACAGGAAGCTTGAGCCGCAGCTCGGCCGCGGCGAGCTCGACCGGCGGCGCGGCCGGCACAAGGTCGGGTTTCGGGTTAGAGTGGTCGCCTTGATCAGTCATACCGGCCTGTCGGAAGCAGCGTCAGGAATGCTTGAGCGTGACGCGGCGCCCTTTCTTTTTGGGGAGTGTGATGGTCAGGACGCCGGCCGACCAGTGCGCGCCGGCATGTTCATTTTCGATCTCGTCGGCAAAGCGGAACGAGCTTTCGACCTTCTCGCCCTGCGGCGACGGCACGCGCGCCGTCAGTCTGTGATCGCTGACTTCGACTTCGATATGCGCGGGGTCGATATGGGCAGCCTCGATCCGCACCTCGTAATGATCGCCGCGGTCGAGCACGGCGGCGCGCTCGAACTCGCCGCCCGCGCGCCAACGCCCGATGAGCATCTCATCGAAGAACTCATCGATGACACGTTCGAAGTCGTCGAATAAGGAAGCGCGCGGCTTGGCCATGAGAAAACTTTACCCCGATTCCCGCGCAATACTAACGCCGCTCAGCGTCGCACGTCGAGGGTTAACGCGTGCAACGAGTTGCTGAGGTTGCGCGATGGAATCGCCGGCGCAGTCGCGGCTTTGCAAAGAGTGCCAAGCGTCACGGCGTCATAGGATGGTCCAGCAGACGATCGAGGGCGGCACGGCTCGTGTCCATCCAACGCGCCACTTCGGATTTGGAAAGGCGGCTTTCTTTCATCGCGGCCGCGACTTGCCGCGCCAGCACACGTTTGATCGCGCTCGCAGCGGCCTCGTCGTAGAGCTTTTCCTCGCGCAACCAACTGTCGAAAGGTGATCCGATGAGCGGGGACAACAGGCGCGACGGCACCATTTTTGGTACGCGTGTCCTGGACCAAAGGCGAGAGCTCACGCCATTTGTCGTGCGCCGGCATCCGGCTGTCAAACTCTTTGGCACCGTTTGTAGCGACCTCGGCACGAGGCGCCCATCCACCTGATTCCCGCTCGCTCTTTAACCGTGCTTGCCACCCATTTCGGGGCGCAGTATGGTTCGGACGTGGCTAACTTCACCAAAATTGTGGCGGCGACTGATTTCTCAGAAGACTCTGCGTTGGCCTTGTCCTACGCGCAGGAGATGGCGGCGAAGTTCGGCGCCGAACTCGTCCTGCTGCATGTCGACCAGCCGCTCGCGCCCGTGATGATGACGCCCGAGCTCGGCCCGGCGATGGACATCGGCGCCATGAGCCGCATCGCCGAGGAGCAGCGCATGCTCGCGCAGCGCGAGCTCGACAAGCTGATCAAGAACGTGCGCGATGCCGGCCTCAAGGGCAAATGCCTGCTCAAGGTCGGCTCGCCGTTCCTCGAAATCCTGCACACCGCGCAGAATGAAAAGGCTGATCTGATCGTGCTCGGTACTCACGGCCGCACCGGCCTCGCCCACGTGCTGATGGGCAGCGTCGCCGAGCGCGTGGTGCAGAAGGCACCCTGCCCGGTGCTCACCATTCGCCATCCCGATCGCAAGTTCAAGCATCCGATCGACAAGTAGTCGATTTCCAACGACGACAACGAACGCCCTCCCGCATCGAGGCGAGAGGGCGTTTTTGTTTTGAATGAATTGCGCGCTCAGAGACCCGGCAACCTAGGTGTCTCCTGCCAGCCTTTGCGGGCGCGGCAGGCGTCGAGGTAGGCGCGAACCCGTGGGAAGGGCGAGAAATCGAACGCGGCTTTCTCGATCACGTTAAGGGTCGGGCAATAGTCACAATCGACCAACGAGAAGTCAGCGCCGAGCATCCATTTGTTCGTGGCCAGATGCTGGTCGAGGATTCGCATCGGATCGACGAGGCCTTTCTCGCCGCGCGCGATCGCAGCCTCATCGGACGGCGCGCCAATGAGCTTCGCCGCGATCCGGTTGAAGGCGAGATCGGTCGCCGATGGTCCGATCGTGCTCGTCAGGTAGAAGAGCCAGCGGAGCGCGTCGGCGCGGCCAGCTACCGTCGTCGGCCAGAGCTTGCCCGTCTTCTCGCCCAGGTACGCGAGGATCGCGTGCGATTCCCACAGCTTCAGGTCGCCGTCGACGAGCACCGGCACGCGGCCCGCGGGATTCAGCGCGAGGAACTCGGGCGTATGACTCTCGCGCCTGGTGAGATCGACCGGCACCATCTCGCACTTGAGGCCGAGCTCGTTTAACGCGAAATGAATCTTCTGCGGATTTGGCGACGGAAAGTAGTAGAGCTTCATCGTTTTTCTCCCAGAAACGGATCACCACCAAGACACCAAGTCACAAAGTCGGAGAATTATCTTCGAGTCTTTGTGCCTTCGTGGTAAGAAGTTCTGCACTAAGCCCTGATCACGACTGGACTCCTGCGGCAGTGCGGAAATAGCCGAGAATCGTTTCCCAGCCGCTGTCGTAATTCTTGCGCGCATCCTGCGTCTTGGCGTCCTGCTCCCATCCGCTGTGCTCGAGCTCGACGCGAGTGCCGCCGCGTTCGGGCGCGAAGCGGATTTCGACCCGGGTTGTCACGTCCCAGCTCGGTGCTCGCCAGGTAAATGCGACGATCGCGGGCGGCTGATAGGCGGTGATCCTGCCGATCTCGTATTCCGAGCCGTCGATGCGCCGTTCGTAGAAGCGTCCGCCGACTTCGCCTTCGAGATAGAGCTTCGTATCCTTGCCGCCGAACCCTCCCGGCCACCATTGCGTGATCTCCTCGCAGAAGACTCTGAAGGAGACCTCCGGCACGCGCCCGACAAAGATCGATTTGCGGATTGTCATTGCGGCCTATTCCTGGCGACCGCCCTAATATGTAACCTCAGAGTTACGTATTGTCAAGCGCAAATTCGAGCTCTGAAAATTAAAACGCCCTCCCATCCGGGAGGGCGTTCAGTGACAGTTGGTTAGCGGCCCTGGAAACGCGGGGCGCGCTTTTCGAGGAAGGCCTTGACGCCTTCTTTGAAGTCGTCGGAACGCGTCATCATCTCCATCGACTCGTCGTCTTCGCGGATGCCGGTGGCAAGATCCGTGAACAGGTGCTGGTAGATCATCTTCTTGGCCTGCGAGACGCCGAGCGGCGAGCACTTGTCCGCGATGTACGATGCGGTCTCGCGCGCCGCACTCATCAGCTCAGCCTGCGGCACCACGCGATGTACGAGGCCGATGCGCAGAGCCTCTTCCGCATCAACGAGCCGCCCCGTGATCGCGAGCTCGACCGAGCGCGCCACGCCGATGATCCGCGGCAGCATCCAGCTCGAGCCGTGCTCGATCGCAAGGCCGCGCTGCACGAAGATAAATCCCATACGCGCGTTGTCCGACGCGATGCGGATGTCCTGGTAGAGGCAGGTTGTGAAGCCAAGTCCGACGCATGCGCCATTGATCGCACCGATGACGGGCTTGTTGAGCGCTAACGGCCACGAATAGGTCGTGCGATAGTCAGCGCGCTGTGCAGCGAGCCATTCGTCCGGCGCGGCGGCGGCGCGGGCGGAAGCGTTGCCAGAGGCAATATTCGACAGCCCGGTCATGTCGGCGCCCGCGCAATACGCGCGGCCAGCGCCAGTCACGATGATCGCGTTGATGCTCGGGTCGCGATCGGCGTCGAGCATCGCGGTCTTCATCTCCGCGCCCATCGACGACGTCCACGCATTCATTTTCTCGGGCCGATTCATCGTGACGGTCGCGATCCGATCTTTCTTCTCGAAAATGATTTCCTTGAATTCCATTTGTGATCCTCCGCGCGATGGCGACGCCGCGATCAAAGCACTTCCCCGGCGTGAAATCTAACGCGAATGGCGCGGACTGGACGCGATTGCGCCACTTTCATCGACTTGGAACGGCTGTTAGTTAAGTCGCGATGCAAAACTGCTCACCCTCGTACCGATCTCTGTTCTGGATCGGCAGCATTGCGCTGGCATTCCTTGCTGGAGCTCTATCTCTCACCGATCGAGCGCTGGCTCAGCCGGCTGCCGCCCCCTGGCCCCAGCAACCCGTCATCGCGCAGCATGGGATGGTCGTGTCGGAAAGCGCCGACGGTTCACGCGCGGGTGTGGAGATTCTCAAAACGGGAGGCAACGCGATCGACGCGGGCGTCGCGACGGCGCTGGCGGTTTGCGTCACCAACGCCAGCTCGTGCGGAATTGGCGGCGGCGGTTTCATGCTGGTGTACCTCGCCAGGCAGCATCGCTTTTATGCGCTCGACTATCGCGAGACGGCGCCCCTGAAGGCGAGTCCCACGATGTACATGCAGGGGGGCAAGGCCAACGAGAAGCTCGCGCAGGACGGCGCGCTCGCGGTCGGGGTGCCGGGTGAGATTGCGGGTCTCGCCACAATCCTTAAGCGCTTCGGCACGATGAAGTTCCAGGCCGTCGCCGCGCCGGCGGCGAAGCTCGCCAACGGCGGGTTCATCGTGTCGCCGCATCTGGCGAGCGAGATCGCGCGCGAGGCGAACGCGATGAAAGCCGATCCCGAGCTCGCCGCGATTTTTCTCAATCCCGACGGTTCGCCGCACAGGGCGGGCGACACCGTCTACGAAAAAGATCTCGCCGCCACGCTGCGGAGCCTCGGCGACGACCCGGTGCCGAAGTTCTATCGCGGCGATATAGCTGACGCGATCGCCTCGTTCGTCAGCTCGCACGGCGGGATTCTCTCGGCGCAGGATTTCGCGAACTTCCGCCCCCGCTGGCAGGATCCGATTCATCACGAGTTCCAGGGTTACGACGTTTACACGATGCCGCCGCCGTCCTCGGGCGGCGTGTTGCTCGAGATGCTGGCCGCGCTCGAGCCAGGCGACATCGGCGGGCTCGGGGTCGATTCGCCGCCTTACCTGGCGCGGCTCATTGAGGTGATGCGGCAGGGGTTCATCGATCGCGAGAGCTACGCCGATCCCGATTTCGTCAAGGTGCCCGTCTTCGACTACCTGTCGCCAATGCATATCCAGCAGTTACGCGACCGCGCGCTGCATCCGAAATCCCCAGCACAACCGGTTCCGGCGGCGCATGATCATGGCACCTCGAACATGATGATCGTGGACAAGGACCTGAACGTCGTCGTGATTACGACGACGATCAACACCGCATTCGGTGCCAAGGTCGCCGTGCCCAAGCTCGGTATCATCCTCAACGACGAGATGGATGATTTTTCTGTGGCGCCCGGTGTGCCCAACGCGTACCACCTGATGGGCGCGACCGCCAACGACATCCGGCCCGGCAAGCAACCGCTTTCCTCGATGACGCCGATCATCGTGCTGAAGAAAAACGCGCCGTATATGACGTCGGGCGGTTCGGGCGGACCTACGATACTCACCGGCGTGCTCCAGGTTGCGCTCAACATCCTGAGCTCGCACATGGATCCCGCAAGCGCCGTCAACGAGCCGCGTATCCATGAGCAGGCCGCGCCCGACGTCGTGATCGTCGAGCAGGCGATGCCCGAGGCAACGCGCAACTCGCTTGCGCAAATGGGCTACAAGCTCAGGGTCGTGCCGATGCTCGGCGCGGTGGGCGCGATGACGATCGAGCCGGGCAACCTGCGTGGCGCGTTCGATCCGCGCAAGGGCGGCGGCGCCGAGGGCTACTAGCGTTTCGCGGCCGCCTCGGCACGGCTAGACTCACCATCCGTGTCTCTTCAGGCCTCCGAGCCGCTCGCGGCGGAAAATCCGCTTCGCGAGACGGAATCGATTCCATACTGGATGCTGGTTGCGGCGCTCTTCGCGCTGGCGGCGTTCGTGTTTTTCGTCAACCTGTGGCGCTATGGCCTGTGGGAACCCGACGAGGCGCGTTACGCCGAAATTGCGCGCGAGATGGTCGAAAGCCGCGACTACCTCGTGCCTCATCTCAACTACCTCGCCTATGTCGAGAAGCCTCCGCTGCTCTATTGGATAACGACGCTGTCGTTCGACGCATTCGGTATCAACGAGTTCGCAGCGCGCGTGCCGGTCGCGCTGTCAGCATTGGTCGGCGTGCTCACGACATTTTACTTCACGCTCAGGACCTACGGCCGCCGCCATGCGATCCTCGCCGGCGCGATTCTCGCGACGATGCCGCTCTACCTGGTGATGGCGCAGGTGCTCACTACCGACATGATGCTGACCTGCTTCACGACGATCGCGTCGTTCGCGATGTACCTGCATTGGCGCGAGGGCGGGCGCTGGTGCTGGCTCGGATACCTGGCGATGGCGCTGGCGGTGATGACGAAAGGTCCCGTGGGCGCGGCGATTCCGATCGTTGCGATGGCGGGTTTTCTCGTCTGGCAGCGGGAGCTGCGCGGCGTGCTGAGCCGCTTCCACGCGATCGCCGGCGCCGCGCTCCTGATCGCGCTATGCGCGCCGTGGTTCGTCATCATGACGATTCGCGAACCCGGCTATTTCGATTTCTATTTCATCGGCGAGCATCTGCGCCGCGCGTTCGTGCCCGACTACAGCCATGCCGAATCATTCTATTTCTATCTTCCTGTTATCGTGGCGGGAGCGTTGCCGTGGTCGTTGATGGTGCCGCTGCTGACATGGCGCGGCGCGCCGAAGAATCCCGCGCGACGCTTCTGTCTCGGCGCCGCGATTCTGATCGTCGCGATGTTCTCGGCGTCGAGCGCCAAACTGATTCCCTACGTATTGCCGGCGTTTCCATTCCTCGCGGTGCTGATCGCCGACGGAATCGCGTCGTGCATCTGGCCCCAACCCGGAGCGCTAAGACCGCCTGATACGCGGATCCTGGTTGAAAGCGGCGGCTTGCTGATCCTGATGGGAATCAGTGCCGCGGTCGCGGCCGCGATCGCAAATCACCTCAGAACTCCTTACGTGATTGCCGCTCGGCCCGCATTGTTCGCGATCGCCGCAGTGTTTATTGCGTTCGGAGCGGTCGCGACGATGCTCTTTCTGCGCCGTCGCGCCACGCTCGGAATCACTGCCGTCGTCGCCGCAATGGCGGCTGCGTTTTTCGCCGGCACGTTTGCCCGAATCGAGCTCGAACCGCTGCGATCTTACGCCGCACTCAGCCGCGCGATCGCCGCGCGCACCAGCGACGCCAGCATTCTCTGCTACCATCGGTACGTGCAGGGCCTCGCCTTTTACAATCGGCGCCGCGTGATGCTGCTCGGGCCGCGCACCGAACTCGACTTCGGCTCGCGCCTCGATCCCGACGCGAATGATTGGTTCCTGATCGGCGACCCTGCGCTCTACGAATGGTGGCAGCAACCCGGCAGCAAAATAATCGTGCTCGACGCGGACGATCTCGATCGAATGAAACCTCAGCTCGGGAATTTCGAACTTGTCGCTTCCGAAGGCCACAAACGAGCCATCATCAACGGTGCAACCGCAACCTCCCGGTGAGGCGCCGCGCCGCGGTCATCCATACCGCGCGTTTGTGATTCGCGCAGGACTGGGCGCGGCAATCGTCACGTTCCTGTTGTGGCGCTTTGCGGGACGCTCGGTGCTGCATACGCTGACCCGCGAGGATCCGGCGTGGTTCGTCGGCGCGGTCTGCGTCTATATCGCGGGACAGCTTCTATCGTCCAAACGATGGCAACTGCTTGCTGGTGCGCTCGGCCTCGGCGGCCCCTATTGGGAATACGTCCGCTACTACTTCATCGGGATGTTCACGAATCTGTTTGTGCCGGGGCTGCTCGGCGGCGATGCGGCGCGATCGATCTATCTCGGCCGGCAGCACAAGCAGCTCGCAGCCGCGATCGCCTCGGCGGTCGCCGATCGCGTGGCCGGCCTGCTCGGACTTTTCTGGCTCGCCGCGTTCGCCGCGATGTTTCTGAATCGCAATGGACTGCCGCCAACGGTCACGCGCCCAGTGATCGCGATCGGTGTTGTCACGATAGGCGGCCTTGCCGCCGCTCCGTGGCTGGTTCGTGTTATCTACTTGTTACCGGGAACGCTGAGGCGCGCCGGCGAGGAGATCGCGCTGTATCTGCATCGCCCGCGCACCATGATGATTCCGATCGCCCTGTCGGTGGGACTGCATATCTCGCTCGCCATCTGCCAATGGATGCTGGCGCGCGGACTCGGCCTGTCAGCCAAGCTCACGCTGTTCGTTCTGGTAGTTCCGATTGCCAATGTCGCGGCGAGCCTGCCCGTGACGTTCAACGGACTGGGACTCCGCGAAACTGCCTACCTCTTCTTATTGGGGATGGCGGGTATCGGCCATGACGACGCGATCGCGCTGGGACTCTTGTGGTTTGCGGCTACCATGCTCGGTGGGCTGACGGGAGCGATCGCTTTCATCACGACCCCGACCCCTGTTGGCCAGCCGGTCAGCTCATCTCAAACGCCCCCATTGACCTCTAAGTGACTTCTATCATGCTTTAGCTGCTACGTCGGGTGAGCTTACTAATAACGCGCAGAAATACTGCCGAAATCTTGCACCTCGCCGACCTGCGCATGTATATTCTCTTGACTAACCAAGCGGACAGGCACCGGAGACACCCGATTCTTATGGATGTGATGAAGACTCTCTTCCTAAATCCGCCCTCCTACGATGACTTCGACGGAGGCGCCGGTTCTCGCTATCAGGCAACTCGCGAAGTCTGGTCCTTTTGGTATCCAACGTGGCTCGCGTATCCCGCCGGCATGATACCCGGCGCACGGCTGCTGGACGCACCTCCGCACGGCTATACCGTTGAAAAGACGATTGACGAGGCAAAAGGTTACGACCTGGTCGTGATTCATACTTCAACGCCTTCGCTCAGAATGGATCTGCGGACGGCGGAATCGATCAAAGCTGCCAATCCCGACGCAATAATCGCGATGGTCGGTGGCCATCCTACTGCGCGTCCCGACGAAGTGCTGAAGCTTTCGACCGCCGTCGATATCGCCGGACGTAAGGAATTCGACCACTCGATGGTCGAAGTTGCCGAGGGCCGCGACTGGAGCACGATCGGCGGAATCTCGTATCGCAAGAACGGTGCGATCGCGCACAATCCGGATCGACCGTCGCTCACCGACGAGGAGCTCGACAAGCTGCCGTTCGTGACCGAGGTTTACGACAAAAATCTCGACTACCTCAAGTATAACAGTCCCTACTGTCAGTATCCTTACGTTTCGATGTACACCGGGCGCGGATGCCCGGCGCGATGCACCTTCTGCCTGTGGCCACAGGTCACGCAGGGCCATCGCTATCGCGTGCGCAGCCCCGAGAACGTGCTCGAAGAAGTGCTGCAGATGAAGGCCAAGTTCCCGAAGATGAAGGAACTCTTCTTCGACGACGACACCTTTACCGCCGATCCCGCGCGCGCCCGGCGCATCGCGCAGCTGCTCAAGCCGCTCGGGATCACATGGTCGACCAACTCGCGGGCCAACGTCGATTACGAAACGCTCAAGATCATGAAGGACGGCGGCCTGCGCCTTTTCGTGATCGGTTATGAATCCGGCAACGCGCAGATACTCAAGAACATCAAAAAAGGCGTGGGACTCGATCGCGCGCGCCGTTTCACCAAGGACTGCCACGATATCGGTATCCTGATTCACGGCACCTTCATCCTGGGTCTGCCGGGCGAGAGCAAGGACACCATCGAAGAGTCGATGCGGTTTGCGAAGGAGATGGATTGCGAAACGATCCAGGTCTCGCTCGCGTCGCCCTATCCCGGCACTGAGCTGTTCGAATACGTCACGGCCAATGGCTATCTGGCCGTCGATCCGCTGCTCGACGAGTCGGGCTATCAGAAGTGCACGATCAAGTATCCGGGGCTATCCAACGACGAGATCTACGGCGCGGTGGAGCGTTTCTATCGCGGCTTCTATTTCCGCCCTCGCTATATTTTCAAGTCGGTAAAGAAAATGGTGTCCTCGCGGGAGGACGCCAAACGTATGCTCAAGGAGGGAATGCAATTCCTGTCCACGATGCGCCAGCGGCGCCATCAGATGGCCTCTCAAGCGGCGGCTTGACGCCACCTCGCCTAGAACTGCAGTTCATGTTCAAAGCGCAGAGCTGAAGCGGTACCGCGCTCACTAAGCGATGAACCTCGTGATCGATATCGCGCTTGCCGGTGTCTCAGTGTCGCTCGGCTATTATGTAGTAGCGACGATTCTGGCGCTGCGTTTCGCGCGCCGGCTTCGCACCCCGATTCCATCGCTGCCAAAAATTGCGCCGCGTGTTGCGATCCTGAAGCCGTTGCACGGCATCAACGAAAGCCTCGAAGCGAATCTTTCGAGCTATCTCGAAATCGCCTACCCGCGCGTCGAATACTACTTCGGTGTTTCTGACTACGAGGATCGTGCGACAGAGGTGCCCGTCGCGCTGCGTCCGCGCTATCAATACCAGAACATAACCCTGGTGGTCGGCGAGGAGCCCGGCTGCAGCAATCGCAAGATCGCCAAAGTGATTAAGATGTCCGAGCGCGCGGACAAGGCTGAGATCCTGGCCGTCAGCGACGCCGACGTCGAAGTCAGCCGCGACCATCTGCGGCGTATCGTCGGCGAATTCGGCGAGGACGAAAAGATCGGCGCCGTCACGTGTGCGTATCGCGCGCGGCCATGCGGAACGTTCGCGTCGCGGCTTGAGGCGTCATTTGCCAACACCGATTTCTTCCCGCAGATTCTCGTTTCCGAAACGATCGAGCCGATGCAGTATACGATGGGCGCAACGATGGCGTTCAAGCGCGAAACGCTACATTCGATCGGTGGCTTTCGCTCCGTCAAAAACATGCTAGCGGACGACTATTTCCTTGGTCAGTTCGTCTCGCAGCGCGGCTGGAAGATCAAGCTGTCGAGCTCGATCGTGACGCTGACCTGCGAAGAGCAGACCTTCGCCGAATTCTGGAATCATCAACTCCGCTGGGCCCGGACCTATAGAACGGCGCGCCCGATCAGTCTGTTTACGATCTTCACGCACGGCCCGTTTTGGGGGATCGTGCTGATGCTCGCGGCGTTGTTCAGCCCCTTTGCGATCGCGACCTTCGCCGCGGTCATCACGGCCCGCGTCGCGATGTCCTCGATCATCTCCCGTATTCTGAAGCTGCCGAACCCGTTGCGCGATTCATGGATCGTGTTGCTCAAGGATTTCGTGATGACGGGGATCTGGTTCGCCAGCCTGATCAGCAACCGCGTGCTATGGGGCGGTCGCGAATTTCAGATTCTTCGCGGTGGCGCGATGCGCGAGCTCAACGGCCATGAGACCCGTCCCGAACGCCTGAGCGCTTAAGTTTCCTGTTTCAGAGAATGCGCGGCCCCGATAGTCAGTTGCGATAACTGACTAATCGCGAGCGGGCTCGTCGGCGCGCACGTTGCGCCGACGAGCCCGGATCCAGTTTCCCACGCCGGAAGCTTAAAAGCCGAAGAAGAGGCCGAACCCTGAGGGCGGAGGTGCCGGCTGCGGTCCGTAATACTCATAGGGCTCGGGCGCCGTGTAATATCCAGGCGACGGCGCATAGTAGTAATCGGGAGCGGCATAGCCACCGTGCCAGTGACCATGGTGATGCCAGCGGGCACTGGCGGTGCCTACCGACATCGCGCATGCCAGCCCGATGAGCGAAACGCCAAATAGAATCTTCGTGACCGTGTGCCGTAATGGCTTACGTTCGATGCTGTCTTTCATAAAGGCTCCATTTCAATCGCGGCGTCGGGTTACTTCTGCGCGGTCTCGCGCGCCGAAGCTCGGGCTTTGCTGCGGAACATCGCGTCGGCCGTCGCCTTCTGGGAATCCGACAGCGTGTTGTAGAAAGCCTCGAATGCCGGCACGAACTTCTTCATTCCATCTTCGTGCGCTTCGATTACCTGTTCGTACGACTTGATGACATCGACGGCATTCATCGACTGCGCGTCGGCCGCACGCTGCTTCTCGAGATCCAGCATTGCCTGCGCGTTGTCGCGCATCACCTGGCACAGGTTATTCCACTGCGGCTCTTCAGCCTCGGTAATCTTCAGCTTGGTACGCAGTTCCTTGATGTGTGCCTCGACTGCAGCCGGCCCTGGAGCCTCTGTCCTCACCGCCTTCTCGGATGACGCGCTGGCGAGGACCATGTTGGTCTTGGGCTGGGCGTCCTGGGAATTTCCAGCGGCGAACGAAGGGGTGACAAAAACGACTGCACCTAGCAGGGTCGCCGCTACGGAAGCCGCTCGCGCGGCCGGATGTTTAACGAAAGAAATCATTTGCTTTTACCCCTGAACCGTTTGGTTTATGCGTTCCACACCGCGAGTCGCCGAAACTTTTTCGGTTTCAGTCGCGCGAGTGCCTATTCAATGCACAGGGGTGTAGTGAGCAAATCCGGGACCACCGCGAAAAGCTCAACAGTCTACGTAAAAATGTGAAGTAACTTGATGACGTGCGGGGGCAAAAAAATTCACGGCATCCGTGAATACCGCGACATTTCTACATGGTTGGAAAGAGGCACAAAAGGCTGCCCCGCCCGTCATCCGAGCGGGGCAGTCAGCAGTTTACTTCACGAGTTCAGACTCGACCGCGCTCGTCACCGCGGAATCTTTGGGTGAAATGTCAGGGGCGAAACGCTCGACGATCTCTCCGTTGCGATCGACCAGGAACTTCTCGAAGTTCCACATGATGTCGGTCTCATTCTTCGGTCCGAGGCCGTGCTTGTCGAGCGTCTGGCGCAACTGGCCGTCGGGATTTTTGCGCGAGCTCGGCCGGGTCTCGGTCAGGTAGCGATACAGCGGATGCTGCCCTTCGCCCTTGACGACGATCTTCTCGTACATCGGAAATTTCACGCCGAACTTGGTTTCGCAAAACTCCTTGATCTCGGCATTGCTGCCCGGCTCCTGGCCCGCGAATTCGTTGGCCGGGAAGCCCAGCACCACCAGGCCGCGGTCATGATACTTCTCGTGCAGTGCCTCGAGGTCCGCGTACTGCGGCGTGAGCCCGCACTTGGACGCAACGTTAACAATCAGCATCACCGAACCCTTGTGCTCGGCCAGCGAAGTCTCGCTGCCATCGATGCGGCGAACCTTGAAGTCGTAGAGCTGAGAACTCATGGTCATCCCTCCGGACGCTGTAATTCGATCGCCTGACGTTAGGACATCCAACGCAAAGTAGGCAAGAAGGGCAATGTAGACATTCGCACCTCTGCAGTGTAGTCCTCTTTGACCGTATGATGGCGTTCTGGCCTGCTCAACATTCACCCTTATCCCTATGAGCGCCGCAGGATCGTCAATCTCATCTCACGACCCATGGCTGCCGCGGATGACGCGGCGCGAAGTAGCCCTGCTCGCGGCCGCCTCTGTCGGCTTCGCTCTCGTATTCACGTATCCGCTGATGTGCGAAATCGTGTACCTCGGACCGGGGGTCTCCGGATGGATAGGGACCGGCCCGGTCTGGAGCCATCTGACTCGTCTGCCGCTCAATGGCGACTGGGACATGTTCGATGAACTTCGTTGGGCGATACATCAAACGATTACTCACTTCCATCAGTTTCCCTTCTGGAATCCGTACAAGTGCGGCGGGATGCCATTGCTGGGCAACCCTGAAGCCGTCGTTATCACTCCATTTCTCCTGGTTGATCTGATCGCGGGACCGACCCTCGGACTATATATCCAACTGGTTCTGCATCTGGCACTCGCGTTCGCAGGCGGATACGTATTGGCGCGCGTGATTGGGCTCGGGAGTGTCGCCGGGTTCGCGCTCTCGTCGGTGTTCCTCTCGACCTCCTGGATCTACCTGCAACTCTCGCTGGGCAACCTGACGCTCACATTTCCGATCGCCTACTGGCCCTGGATGCTGGCGTTGTTTCTCATTGGTCTTGAGCGCGCGAAGATTGCACCTCTAGCCGTGGGCGGCATCTTGCTCGCCCTGAGTGCGACTGAGGGCAACTATACGTTTGTGTATGCCGCGATGATGATCGCGCTCGTCGCCGTATCGATGGCGACACTCGAGCGAAGGATATGGCCGCTCATTGGCGCACTAATCATTCTCGGTTTTGGCGCGGCAATCGGCGCGGTCAAGCTGATCCCGGTTACGGGTACGCTGGCGCTCCATCCGCGGGTGGGATGGAGGGGTCCTGAAGATGATACTCTCGCGTGGATTCCTACTTTTCTATTCTCGCGGAACCAGGATTTGTTTCGTAATATTAAGGGCCTGTTCGTCTTTGCTTGCTACGGGGCATATATATCGCCGGTGTTCGCGGTGCTGGCGATTATCGGTGTCGCCGCCGGCAGGCTCAAGGCGATTCCATGGGTGGTCGCGGCAATAGTGTTTCTATTGATCGCGCGCGGAGATTCCGGGCCGTACTGCGCGCTGCAGCTTTTGCGGCGCCTGCCGCTGTGTAGCAATATCGCGTTTCCAACGCGGTTTATCTTTCCGTTTGTCTTTGCGCTCGCGCCGCTGGCTGCGGTCGGCGCGCACTTCCTGACCCAACGCTTCAAGCCATGGGGGTCGCGCGCAGTCATTGGCCTCATAGTTCTAGGACTCGGAGACGCTTGGATGGTCGGTCCGCCAAATCTACGCTACCTGTTTCACTTCTCCGTGGATTCAATCGCGCACAACATCCAGTTTCGGCAGTTCTGGTACAGCGACACTCAGACAATGACCGTACTAAACGAGGCAAATCTGGGCACGATTCATTGCTGGGGATACGGAGAAGATCTCGGTTCAAGTACACGTGTCTCGGGATTTAACCAAACTAACTATCGGGGCGAATACTATCTCGCCGGCCCGGGGGCGGTTAACCAGAGCAAATGGTCTCCGGCGCGGCTCGACTATCACATAGCAATACCATCGCCCACTCGCTTGATAGTTAACCAGAATTACTTTCCCGGCTGGCGCCTCGCGGACGGCTCGGGCGACATCGCCGATCACGGCGGTCTGCTGGCAATCGATTTGCCGCAGAGCACGCAGGATGTCTCGCTTAGGTATCGGCCGCCGCACTTTGCGCTCGCGTTTGCCATTTCGGTTCTCGGTCTGATGGCGACCTTCGTCTTGTGGATGAAAGGCTATTAGATTGGACCGCACGGCCGTTATCTCACGGCGCGAAGCACTGTGGCTGGCGGCCGCTTCCCTGGTCTTTGCGGCGGCCTTTCTTTATCCGACGCTCAGTCCCGTGGGCGAGCTCGGATCCAGTCTCGCGAACTGGATAACGCGTCCGCTCGCCTATGATCACCTGTTGCGATTGCCGTCGAACGGCGACGCCGATCTTTTCACCGAACTGCGATGGGTGCCGTACTGGACCGTCGTACATTTTCATCAGCTGCCGTTCTGGAATCCCTACAAATGCGGCGGCATGGGCATGCTCTCGAATCCGGAGTCGGCGATCGTCACGCCATTTTTTCTCCTTTACTTGATGTTCGGGATGGTTGCCGGAATCGATCTGGATATCTATTTGCACCTCGCAATTATGTTCGCGGGTGGATATTACCTCGGACGGATGCTTGGCCTGAACCGGATCGCCGCCACGGTCTGTGCGGTCGTATTTCCCGCCAGCTCCTGGTTCTACCTGCATCTCTCCGTCGGTCATCTCAACTTTCTGCCGGGCGCATATCTACCCTGGATTGCGGCGCTACTCTTCGAATCGATCGAATCGAACAAGTTCTTTCCGGCGGTGATCGGCGGATTACTGGCCGCCCTGACTTTGACAGAAGGCAATTACACCTTCTTATATACGACGATCGTGATCGCAATGGTCGCCGTAATATTGTCATTGATCAAGCGGAGTCCGCGGCCGTTTCTCAGCGGCGCCGTCATCGGCTTGTTCGGCCTCGGCTTTGCCGCGCTCAGGTTGATCCCGATGTCGCAGCAGCTCGCGATTTACCCGAAGCATCCGTTCGGCATCGAACCGATCTCGATGCAGTTGATTCGGAGTTTCCTACTGTCACCTGACCAGGATCTGTTTCGGCCGCGAATCGGATTCGAGTTCGCGTGGTGCGAATACGGTGCGTATATTTCTCTCGCTTTCCTCTTTCTCGCCGCAGTCGGCCTCGTCGCGCGGCCGGTCAAATCGCTGCCGTGGGTTTTGCCGGCGATCGTTTTCATACTGTTCGCACGCGGATGGACCGGCCAACATTCCTTCGTATTCATCCTACTTTATCTGCCGATGGGTTCGAGCACTGGATTAACGGGCCGCTATCTCATTCCCTTCGTGTTTTGCGTTGGTGTGATCGCCGCATACGGCGCGGACTACCTTTGCGCGAACCTGCGGCCACGAGGCGTGTACTTGGCGGTTACTTTACTGATCATCGGCACAATAGATAGCTGGATTGTCGGCGCACCCAACGCTCGATATCTGTTCATGTATCCGATCCAGCGGGCGCCCTATTCGGCAAGTTTCCGGCAGTTCTGGACCCTGAATACCGGGATGATGACAGAGATCAATCTCGCGAACATGGCCTCGGTGAACTGCCAGGGTTACGGCTACAACGACATCCCGGAAAATCCGCGCGGATACAACCAGAGTGGCTACCGCGGCGAATACTACTTGCTTGGTGGCGGAACGGTGAATCAGAGGCTGTGGACGCCGAATCGGTTGCGCTACGACGTCGATTTGCCAGGCCCAACTTCACTGATTGTCAACCAGAACGCGTATCCCGGATGGCACTCGATTGGCGACGGCGAGCTATACAGTGATGGCGGACTGATTGGCATTCGGCTGCCGGCCGGGCGGCATAGTATCGAGTTGATATATGTGCCGGACCGGATACTGTTGGCATTACTAATAACGCTGGTCACAATTTCGGCGGCGATCGTCATTTGGAAACTCGAAAAGACAGCCTAGGTAATGAACGCGATCTCTGGTTTGGCGTATGGGTCGTGCTCGCGATCATCACTACGCTCGCTATCTGGCGTCTGCGTGATTTCCCTTATCACCTGAGCTGGATCGACGCCTGGCATGGAATGTCCGAGGTGCTGCCCACGACGCTTTGGGCCACCGCCCGGATCTGGTTTTTCTGGGCCGCCAGCAGCGCGGTTCTGGCCGGCTTAATCTTACGAATCGATCCTGAAATCGAGTTGTTAGATGCGATCCTGGGCGGCGTCGGAGGACTGTGGGTACTCGGATATTTCCTCGGCGTAGTCCTGGGCCCGCTCGGGATGTTCAACACACTAACACTGTGGTCGATGCTCGCGCTCGGCGTCGCCTGGTTGTGCTTTCATCCGCCACCGCTTCCGCCGCTGCGCCTGAGCACCGGGCCGAAGCTCGCCCTGCTTGCGACTGTATTGCTGGCGCTGTCGATGGTGCCGCTGCAACTCGCATCGCCGGTCGCGCCGTTCATGGACGTTCTCGCGGTGCCTTCGTCTATCCAACGAATCATCACCTTCGGCGTGTATCTGCCTTTTGACAACGCCGCGTATGGAATCTGGGGACCGGCGGCGCAGACCCCGGGGCTTGAGTTGTTCCTGACGATGTTGGGATTAGGCGCCGATCTTCATGAAGGAGCGGGAGCGCTCGCGCAGTCGCAGGCGATGATGCCGATTTGCGCGCTTTTGATCTTCGCATGTTGGCGGCTCGGCAAAACGCTATTCAACGACAGCGCCGGCGGCTTTGCGGCGCTCCTGCTTTTCTGGACCTGCCTGTTCCGCCGCGCGCAGGGAGTGCGTGGCACGGCGAACGACTTCGCCTTGATCGGACTCGCGATCGCATTCCTGCTCGATCCGTCGCACCGGCGAAGCCTGATTGCGCTCGGCGCGATGATGCTCGGCACGGCAGTCGCCTCGCATTCCCTGAACGGGGCCTTTGCGATGATCGTCGCGGCGGCGGGAATTCTCTTCTGGCTAATGGAGCAGGACTATCGCCGATTCCTGGTTGGAATCGGCTGCCTCGCAGGGGCGACACTGATCGCAGTTCCTGACATCGTAATCTCAACCGCGCATGCGTTGCCTTACCTGGTGCTCGCACTTGCTATTGTCGCAGGCGCAGCGTTGATTGCGATGTCGAGCGAATTGCTCCCGCCGACTTCGCCGACCGGCGATCCAACCGCATTGCGCGTGCTGAATATAGCCCTGATTGCACTGTTTATACTTGTACTATTCGCGCGGCAATCAGAGGAGCGATTCTCGCTATTTCATAAGGTGGCGGAAGATTTGCCCCTGCTTTCGCTATTTTGCTTTGCCGGGCTGATCGCCGCGATTTTTGTTTCATGGTATGGCGGCGACGCGCCGATTCCATACGCGGGCCTCGCAGCGATCGCGCTTTCGCTGTTGTTCGCGGGCGAATATATCGATGCGCTCGCGCACATGCCGCAGTACCAATCGACAAAGATGGTGATGCTGTGGGATGTGGCTATAAAGCTGTGGGACTACTGGATTCCTTACTTCCTGGTGTTCCCGGCCGGATTTGTAATCTCACTCGCCTACGATCGATGGTCACGGCCGGCGGTTTTCTTCCTGGTCATGACGTTGCTCATCTACCCCTGGTATCAGTTCGACAACCCCGTCGATTACGATTCGGTTCAGCATTCGATTACTGAGCAATGGGCATTCAATCTTCACACCGCCGCGATAGGCTACTGGGCGGGTCATTCCGACCGGCGCTGGACTTTTGGCAATGACGAACGTCCGGTGATCGACATGCTGCAAAGCGAGATCGCCGCGGGGCGTATTACAACTGCGACACATATTCTGCACCTCGCGCACGATACGTCATCGTGGTCGCTCTTGCAGTTTCCAATACTCACTGGAATCGACGACGACCCGATGGAATTCGACCATCATCCAGATAACCTCTATCAGATGGGCGGCCGCGTGCGCGGCATGGATGAATTCGCCGCGGCAATCGCGGCCCGTCCGCCGTATATACTCGTCCAGGCCGCGCCTCCCGCGTCAGCAGGAAACTGGACCGACGGCTACGACCTGATAGTCGAGAGCGGCTACGCGCGCCTGTATCGGCGGCACGACCTTGCCACTTCACCAGTAAAACGCCATCGGTGGCGCGACCATCTCGTAGCCATCGTCGCGCTCATCGCGATTTTACTCGTTGTGGTTCGCTATCGGCGGCCCCGGCCGGAAGTGTAGGCGATGGACTTCGACTGGAACCGGGAGTAATTCTCATTCGACCGTAGCGACGCGCGCGGCTCGTAATGCGTTTCAAGAAGGCCGACACACGCTTCATTGGCGCGATACTCGCGCTGATGCTTTTGATTGGAGGCCTGCCGCTCACTGCCGGCATTGTTGTGCTTCCAGACTCGGGGCAGCCTTCGTTGAGTCTGGACTTATGCCATCCGCTCGAGGTTGCGGCGGCCGGATTCTCAGTTACGTTGGCGCGCCCTGCTCCAATGCTGCTGCGTCCGACGCTGCTTCCATTTGATGAAGCCTCGAGCGAGATCCCGCAACCGCGCGTCAGTTTGAAAATCACCCCGGATACGCCGCCGCCAAAATCTGTTTCCTGACCCGCCTATTCGTTTAACGGGATTGCCAGAGTCGCGGCGCATGACAACGTGCGGTGCCGCTTTAGCGTGGTGTGGACCTTCATCTTTGGGAGACAGGAAATGAGTCAGTCTTTTATTTCGGACAGAATTCGATCGTGGATCGGATTGACAGGGGTGGCACTGGGAGCTGCGATAGTTCTATCGATTTCCGGCTGTAGTCGATCCGATACTGCCAGCGATCAAACCACTGTTCTCACTGATACAAAGCTCGTCGATCAGAATGGCGATGCCGTTTCGCTCGCATCACTTCGCGGCAAGCCGATGCTCGTCGATTTCATTTACACCTCGTGCCCCGGTCCCTGCATGATGGAGACCGCGAAGCTCGCTAACGTCGCGCTCCGTCTAGGCGGCGAGCTCGGCCAGAAGTACACGCTGGTCTCGATCACAGTTGATCCCGAACATGACGGGCCCAAGCAGCTGCTCGACTACGCACGCCAGCAAGGCGCCGATCAGAAGGGATGGTACTTCCTCACCGGCTCGCCGAGCCAGGTCGATAGCGCGCTGGCCGGTTTCAAAATCATCCGCGAGCACGAGCCAAATGGCGAAGTCGGCCACGTCGTCGAGATGGTGATGGTCGGCGCGGATGGCAGCATGGTGCACGAGTACAACGGCGAAGTCGTCAAAGCGCAGGACATTGTTGACGATCTCAAGAAGACGGGCGGCAACGGTTGACGATCGTGAAACGAAAAATCGCGATCGCCGCGCTGATATCCGTCGCGCTCGGGACGATTTACTTATGGCATTCGCGTGCGTCACCGCAGCTCGCGTCTGGCGACCCGCCGATGTGCGTCGGTGGCCGATGCTGCTGCGTTCGCGATCCAGTTTCGAAGACGAGTAGCGATCCCGATCGGCTGACGCTCGATCCGAACCAGTTCGTCGGCGAAGTTAAACAGGCCTACGAATTCGCCGGCGAGAATCCCGCGCTGCTCGCGCAGTTGTGGTGCTATTGCGGCTGCGACAAGACCGACGGCCATAGGAACCTGCTCGACTGCTATCGCGGAAACCACGGCGCAACCTGCGCGATATGCACGGGCGAGGCGCTACTCGCCAAGCGGATGTCGGAGAACGGGTCGCCGGTCGAGCAGATACGCGAAGCGATTCGGGACAAGTTCAGCGGACGGGAATAAACGAAGCCCGGTTTAGCGCGAGGTCTCTTCGATCAGTCGCGCGCGCAGTGCCATGTGCGCCGACTTGAGGCCGGCCAGGATGCCGTCTTCGAAGTTCCATTCAGGATTGCTGACGAGGTCGGGGAAATCTTGCGGGTTGCGGATGTCTTCGGGCGTAACGCCGGGATGAATCCGGCGCGCCATCTCGAGCACCTTGTTCTCCTGCTGCGCGATCATCTGGAGCATCAGCCGATCGACCATCGTGAGCGTTTCCCGCGTTGCGCCCGCCATGAGCGAATCGTAGCCGGTTTCGTGCGCGCTTCGCCAACCTGCGCGGCTAGGAAATCAGGTTTCTTGGCGGTCATTGCGTGTTAGACTTGGCTACACAGGCGGGAAAACACGATGCCCAATGAATTGATTGCTCCCGATAAGTTCTTCCTCAACCGATTTGGAATGAACGAGCGCGCCCTCGAGCGAATCCTGGGCGCAGCGCTGGAACGCAAGGCCGACTACGCCGACCTCTACTTCGAGTATCGCAGCAGCGAAGGAATCGCGCTCGAAGAATCGATGGTCAATCATACGAGCAAGAGCGTGAGTCATGGTGTGGGGGTGCGCGTATGCGCCGAAGATCGCACCGGCTACGCCTACTCCGACGAGGTGACGATCGACAGGATGCGCCTGGCGGCCGAGGCGGCGCGCGCGATCGCCGACCAGCGCAGCGCGAATCCCGGCGCGATCCAGGTCGGTACTCCGGTCGCACGGCACAATCTTTACGAAATCGAAACGACGCCGCTCGAGATTCCGCTCGAAGATCGCGCCAAGCTGCTGAGCGAGATCGATCGCGTGGTGCGCGCGCATGATCCGCGCGTCAAAAACGTGATGGCCTCGATCGCCGCCGAGCGCAAACTCGTGATGGTCGTGAACAGCGACGGCAAGATCGCCGCCGATATCCAGCCGCTGTGCCGCCTCAACGTCACCGTGATCGCCGAGGACGGCAAGAGCCGGCAGATCGGCAGCTACGGCGGCGGCGGGCGCGTCGAATACGGCTACTTCCTCGAGAACGAGCGCTGGAAGGAGTACGCGCTCGAAGCAGCGCGCCAGGCGATCATCAACCTCGACGCCGACGATGCGCCCGCGGGTGAGATGGTCGTCGTACTAGGACCGGGATGGCCGGGGATTCTGCTCCACGAGGCGATCGGCCACGGTCTCGAAGGCGACTTCAATCGCAAGGGCGTGTCGGCGTTTTCAAATCGAATCGGGCAAAAGGTCGCAAGCGAACTCTGCACCGTTATCGACGACGGCACGATTGCGAATCGCCGTGGCAGCCTCAACGTTGACGACGAAGGCACACCGACAACGCGCACGGTGCTGATCGAGAAAGGAATCCTGCGCGGCTATCTCCAGGATCGCATGAACGCGCGTCTCATGAAGATGGAACCGACCGGCAATGGCCGGCGCGAGAGCTTCGCGCATTCGCCGATGCCGCGCATGACGAACACTTTCATGCTCGCCGGTGAGTCGCATCCCGACGACATCATCAAGTCGGTCAAGCACGGGCTTTACGCCGTGAGCTTCGGCGGCGGCCAGGTCGATATCACCAATGGCAAGTTCGTGTTCTCCGCCAGCGAGGCGTACCTGATCGAAGACGGTCACGTCACCCGGCCGGTAAAGGGCGCGACGCTGATTGGCAACGGCCCGGACGTGCTGACCCGCGTCACCGCAGTCGGCAACGATCTCGCGCTCGACGCCGGCGTCGGGACTTGCGGCAAGGACGGACAATCGGTGCCGGTGGGCGTCGGACTTCCCACAACTCGCATCGACGGAATCACGGTCGGCGGCACGCGCGCGTAAGAGGTTCAGATACGATGGCAACGATCGATCAAACGCTCGTCGAGTGGGCCCTAAGCGAGGCCGCAAAGCACGGCGCGACCGCAGCGGAAGTCCTGTGCATCTCGGCGGAGTCGCTGTCCGCGGGAGTCAGGCTCGGCGAGGTCGAGAAGCTGAAGCATTCGCGCGAACGCCGCCTGGGCCTGCGCGTGTTCACCGGACAATCTTCGGCGACCGCCTCGACGGCGGAGCTCGAGCGTGATTCCCTTGCCGAGTTTATTGCGCACACCGTTACGATGGCGCGGCTCACTTCGCCGGATCCATGGTCGGGATTGCCGGACCCGTCGCTGCAAGCGAAAACGTTTCCCGAGCTCGAGCTGGTCGATGGCGAGCAGGGTCTCGTGAGTGCCGACGAAGGTTTGAAGCTCGCCCGTGCCGCCGAGCGTGCCGCGCTCGGCGCCGACTCGCGTATCAAAAATTCCGAAGGCGCAGAGTTCAGCTCCGGCCGCTACGAAGTCCTGTTCGCAAATAGTCAGGGCTTCAGCGGCGACTACGCGGGGACGTCATACTCGCTCGTGTGTGCTCCCATCGCGCAGGATGCCGACTCGATGCAGCAGGGCTTCTGGTACACATCGAACCGCAAGTACAACCGCCTCGAGGAGCCGGAAGCCGTCGGATTGATGGCGGCCAAGCGAGCGCTGCGCCGCCTCGGCGCGCGGAAGATCAAAACGACCCATGCGCCCATTGTCTTCGATCCCGACATGGCCGCGGGCCTGATTCGCTCGATCGCGGGTGCCTCTTCAGGACCGTCTTTGTATAAGGGCGCTTCATTTTTGATCGATCGCCTGGGCGAAGAGATCGCCGCGCCATGCGTCACCGTCATCGACGATGCGCTCATTCGTGGTGGTCTTGGCTCGAAGCCATTCGACGGCGAAGGACTACCGACTAATCGCAAAAATCTGGTCGAAGGTGGCAGGCTTGCAACATATTTGCTCGATTGCTACTCGGCGCGAAAGCTCAATCTGAAGCCGACCGGCAACGCTTCACGCGGCGTCGGCGATGCTCCTTCAGTCTCCACGACCAACCTGCATCTGGTTCCGGGAGGGTACACGCCGGAACAGATCATTGGCTCGGTGAAGAGTGGACTATACCTCACGGAACTGATTGGTATGGGCGTTAATATGGTTACCGGCGATTATTCTCGCGGTGCCGGAGGAATCTGGATTGAGAACGGTGAGCTGACTTATCCCGTTCAAGAGATAACGATCGCGGGAAACCTCAAGGAAATGCTTAAGAACATAGAAATGGTCGGGAACGATCTTCATTGGCGTTCATCGACGGCGTCACCGACCGTGAAGATTTCTGAAATGACTATCGCAGGAGCTTGATTCAGTCGATTTGTTGCAAATTTGCACCATCGCGCTTGACCTTCCTAAGCAAAGCGACTAACTGCTTGTAAGGCTTTCCGACAGCGCGAAATGCCGCAGGAGTGTATTCATGAACCCGCAGGCAACGGTGCAAGCACAAGAAAAACTAATGGCGCGATTGCTCGCGCTTGGAATCCCAAAACAGACCGTGAGCGCACTCCTGGAGCGCCATATCATCCTGCGCTATCCAAAAGGCGCAGAGCTCTTCACTAAAGGTTCACCTGCGGATGTGATCTTCGCCGTCATGAGCGGCGTGGTTAAGGTTGTCAACGTTCGGCCCGGCAGTGATCGGGTGCTCGTCGAGCTTGCCGGCACCGGCGACCTGGTTGGATACGCGGACTTCGCCGACGCCCGCGGCGAGCGCTCGCAGCTCTTCGCGGCGCAGGCACTGACCAACTCATGCGTGGCGCTCTTCACCCGGCATCATATCACCGAGGTGCTCAAGGGCCTGGAGCCCGATGCTCTTATCAAGATCGGAACGGCGCTTAACACGATGTGGTCGTCGGTGGCGTATCGTTATGCGTCCTTCCTCGGTATGTCGCTGCGCAAGCGGCTCGAGTTCGTGCTGGCGGAGTTGGCGGAGCGCTTCGGCGTGCCCGACGCGCGCGGCACTCTTCTCCTGCCCGAGCTCGCGCAAGAGGAACTGGCCGAAATGATCGGCAGTTCGCGACCGATGGTTAGCAAGCTGCTCACTGAAATGACGGCGCGCGGCACGCTCGTTCGCTCGGGGCGGCGGCATATCCTGCTCTCGCCCTCGAAGCTCGAAGGGATGACTCAAGCGCGCCGTGAGGACGCTGGCGAAAGCGCCGTCGTCGAGCGGGCACCACGAACCACGCGCAGCGGACGAAATCATCGTGCGACGGCTACCGCGGCCAGCGCGTAAGAAGAAAAAAGATCACCACCAAGGCACGAAGGGCACTAAGAAGAACTTCTGCTTGGTGTACCTGGTGTCCTTTGTGCCTTTGTGGTGATCATTTGCTGCCGCCGACCATCGACTTGAACAGTCTCACCAGGTACCGCCAGAAGTTTATGATGATGCCCTGGCGGGCGACCTCGCCCACCGCCGACGCTTTCAGCTCAGCTTCGGCCGCGGCGAAGAACTGGCCGAGCATCATCTTCGACGCGCTCTCGATCATGCGCTGCCCGACCTGCATCAGCGGGCCACCGACCTGTACGTCGCCCGCGTACTTCACCATCGTCGCGGCGCCACCGTTCGCTTCGAGATCGAGCGTGCCCGAGCCGCGAATGAAGCCCTGCTTGCCCTTGGCATCGATCAACATCTTGTAGTGCTGCGGTGGCTGCTTGTCTTCGATCTTGATCTTCCCGGTATAGACCCCCTTCACCGACGCGATACCGACGTTGACGGTGCCCGAGTATTCGTCGGGAGCGAGGATGTCGAGCTTTTCGCATCCGGGAATCAGCCGCGACAGCCGGTTGGGATCGTTAAAGAGCGCCCACACAGCATCGCGCGGGGCAGACAAAGGTTGCTCACCGGAAATCTTCATTCGTTACGCTTTCGCGCGTGAGGCCGCCTGCTCGAGGGCGCGGCGCGTGTAGACGCGGACGAGTTCGGCGCGGAAATCGGCGGAGGCGTAGCTGTCAGAGGTCGCGTCGATTCCATCGGCAGCGTGCGAGGCCGCTTCCACAATCGCGGCTGCGCCTTTGCCCGTGAGCACGGATTCGACGCCGGTTGCGCGGAACGCCTTGGAGCCGAGTCCGGTAATACCGACGCGCACCTTATCGAAGTTCGCGCCCTTCATCGTGACGATCGCGGCTACTCCGACGGTCGCGAAACCGGACGCAGGATGCCGATGCTTCAGGTAAACGGTGCCCGCCCCTTGAGCCAATGGCGCAAAACTCACCTGGGTCAGGATCTCGCCGGGCTTCACCGCTGTCGTCATCAGATCGAGAAAGAAATCCGCCGCGTTCACTTTCCGCGCTCCACCGCTGCCTTCGATCGTGATTTCGCCTTCGAGCGCGAGCACTGCGGCAGGGTAGTCGGCGGCCGGGTCGGCGTGCGCGAGGCTGCCGCCGATCGTGCCGCGATTGCGCACCTGGATGTCGCCGATCTGCGCGGCACATTCGGCGAGCATCGCAAGCTTGCCGCGCACGACCGCCGACGCCTCAACCGCATGATGCGTCGCGAGGCCGCCGATCACGACGCGGCCGCCTTCCTCGCGAATCTGCGCGAGTTCGCGCACCGGGCCGATGTCGATCAGATGCGCCGGCTGCGCGAGCCGCAGCTTCATCATCGGGATCAGGCTATGGCCGCCCGAGAGAATCTTGGCGTCATCGCCGAACTGCGAAAGGAACGAGAGCGCCTCCTTAACCGACGAGGCGCGATGATATTCGAACGTCGAGGGGAACATCCTAAGCCTTCTTTGCCTTCGCGTCGCGAATCGCGCGCCACAGCGTTTCGGGTTTCAGCGGCATGTCGATATGGCGGATGCCGAGCGGCTTCAGCGCATCGAGCACGGCATTGAACGTGCACGGCGTCGAGCCGATCGTGCCGGCTTCGCCCACGCCCTTGACTCCGAGTGAATTCACCGGTGACGGCGTGACAGTCGAGATCAATTCGTAGTGCGGCAGCATATGAGCCTTCGGCACCGCGTAGTCCATCAGCGTCGCGCTGAGCAGCTGACCGCTCTCGTCGTAGCGAACTTCCTCATAGAGCGCCTGCGCAATTCCCTGCGCGATACCGCCGTGGATCTGCCCCTCGACCAGCAGCGGCGAGAGAATCTTGCCGCAGTCATCGACCGCCACGTAGCGCAGGAACTTGACCGCGCCCGTGTCGGCATCGACTTCCACGACGGCGGCATGCGTGCCGAACGGGAACGTGCAGGCTGACGGCTCGTAGAAACTGGTCGCGTCGAGGCCAGGCTCGACGCCCGCGATCGGCGTCTTGTAGCCGTAGGCCGCGTCGATCACGCCCTGCAGCGGAATCGATTTCGACGCGTCCGACGCCATCGCCACGGTGCGATTCTGGAACACGAGCTGGTCGGGCGGCACTTCCATCATCGTGGAAGCGATCTTTTTCATCTTGTCCTGAAGCTTGGTGACCGACATCATCAGCGCCGGTCCGCCGACCGTCGTGCCGCGGCTGCCGAAGGTGCCGATTCCATAAGGCACGACGCTGGTGTCGCCGTGAACGACGTTGACGTCGTCGATATCGACGCCGAACTCGTCGGCTACCAGTTGCGCGAAAGTAGTCTCCTGACCCTGGCCGTGCGGTGACACGCCGGTGAGCACGGTCACTTTGGCATCGGGCTCAATTCTGACCGTGCAGCTTTCCCATCCTCCGCCCTTGAGCTTCGGCGGCAGCAGAGCCGAAGGGCCGATGCCGCAGATCTCGACGTACGAGGCGAGGCCGATTCCGATATAGCGACCCTGCTTGAGCGCGGCCGCCTGCTCCTCGCGCGTTTTCTTATAATCGATCGCGTCGAGCGCCTTCTTGAGCGTCAGCTCGTAGTCGCCGGAATCGTAAACGAGGCCGCCCGCGGTCGGTGCGGGAAAGGCAGCCTTGGGGATGAAGTTCTTGCGCCGCACTTCGGCGGGATCGAGGCCGAACTCAATCGCAACTTCTTCCATCGTGCGCTCTGCTATAAACGCGGCTTCGGGCCGCCCCGCGCCGCGATACGCGTCGGTCGCCATCTTGTTGGTAAAGACCATCTGCTGATCGAAGGCGAGCGCGGGAATCTTGTAACACCCGGTCATCATCAGCCCGGAGAATCCCGGGATCGCGGGCGTCAGCAGTTGCAGGTACGCGCCCATGTCGCAGATGAACTTGCCCTTGAGCGCGAGCACTTCGCCGTCCTTGTTGGCGGCGGCTTCGATGTACGCGATCTGATCGCGGCCGTGGGTCGTGCCCGAGAGATTCTCGCGGCGCCGCTCGATCCATTTCACCGGCCGCCGCAGCGTCATCGACAGATACGCGGTCAGCGCTTCTTCGGCGTAGACGTTGAGCTTGGCGCCGAAGCCGCCACCGACTTCAGGCGCTATGACGCGAATCTTGTTCTCGCCGAGCTTCAGCATCTCGGCAACCTGCGAGCGCATCAGGTGCGGAATCTGCGTCGAGGACCAGATCGTCAGGTTCTTGTAGCCGTGGTCCCATCGCGCGACGACGCCGCGCGGCTCCATTGGCACGGGCGCGAGGCGCTGGTTGTGAATGCGAAAGCGGATGATCTTGTCCGCTTTTTTCATCGCCTCGTCGACCGCGGGATTGGGCACGGCGGCGAACGTTACTGAGTTACTCTTGAACTCCTCGTGCAGGATCGGCGCGCCGTCCACCAGCGCCTTCTCGGGATCGACGACCGCGTCGAGCGGATCGTAATCGACTTCGATCTGATCAAGCGCGTCCTGCGCGATGTATGCGTTCGGCGCAACGGCAACCGCGACGCCTTCGCCGACGAAGCGGACTTTTCCCTGCGCGAGCACGGGATGGTAGGGCACGTTCTCGGCCGGCGCGACGCACGGCACCGTTCCGATCTTGTCCTTAAAATCGTCGCCGGAGAAAACCGCGACGACGCCGGGCACCTTGCGCGCCGCGTCGAGGTTTATCGAATTGATTTTCGCGTGCGCATAGGGACTGCGCAGGATCACCGCCGTGAGCATCCCCGGCAGCCGCACGTCATCGACGTAGAGCCCGGTGCCGGTGATAAGGCGCGGATCTTCGCGGCGCTTGATTCGCTGGCCTATAAACTTCGGTATGACAGCCATCGTCGTCTTCCTTCGCGCCCGTCAGGCGGCCTTCTTCTCGCGCATTTTCGCCGCCGCCGACTGGATGGCATTGATGATGTGCTGATAGCCGGTGCATCGGCAGAGATTACCTTCGAGCGCTTCGCGAACTTCGGCGTCCGTCGGATTCTGATTGCGCGAGAGCAGATCGGCGGCCGTCATAATCATGCCGGGCGTGCAGTATCCGCATTGGAGTCCGTGCTCTTCCCAGAAACCTTCCTGCAGCGGATGGAGCTTGTCGCCGTCAGCCATGCCTTCGATCGTCGTAATCTTCGCGCCTTCGGCCTGCACGGCGAGGATCGCGCATGACTTCGAGGCGCGGCCATCGATCAGCACGGTGCAGGCGCCGCAAATCGAGGTCTCGCAGCCAACGTGCGTGCCGGTCAGATTGGCGACATCGCGGATGTAGTGGACGAGCAGGGTGCGCGGATCGATATCGTCGGAGCGCTGCTCGCCATTGATCGTGAGGTTCACTCGCATAGGAAGGTCTCCATTTACCCGACGTTTTATTAGCAATAGTTCGCCGCGATGCGCCACTGAAAGAGAAGAGAAACTCACCACGAAGGCACGAAGACAGGAAGGGATCTTTTCTTGGTGCCTTCGGGTCTTTGTGGTGGATCGGATTTGTCTTCGGCCCGCGCGACAGGAACGGTGTTTTGGTTGCGGATGGGGGCTTAGTGGTTACCTTTAAAAGGAAATCTGAGTAAGAAGGACTTCATGGACGCAAGCCGTTTTACCGACAAATTGCAGGAAGCGCTGCAACGTGCGCAGAACAGCGCGCTTTCCGCTCATAATCAGGCCGTCGATGTTGAGCATCTGCTGGCAGCCCTGCTCGAGGACAACGAAGGCCTCGGCGCCTCGATTCTGAAGCTGGCCGGCGTTGATATCGCCGCGGTCAAGCGCAAGGTCGCCGACGAGCTGCAGAAGATTCCGCACGTCACCGGCGGCGGCGCCGAGTCGGGCCAGATTTATGCCACGCAGCGCCTCGGCCGCGTGCTCGCGCGCGCGGAGCAGGAAGCGGGCAAGCTCAAGGACGAATACGTCTCCGTCGAGCACGTGCTGATCGCGATGCTCGACGAAACCGGCGCGTCGGCGAAGATCCTGCGCGAAGCGGGCCTCACGCACGACAAGCTGATGGCCACGCTCAAGAAGGTGCGCGGCAACCAGCGCGTCACGTCATCGAATCCTGAAGCAACTTACCAGTCGCTCGAAAAATACGGTCGCGATCTGACCAAGCTAGCGTCGCAGGGCAAGGTCGATCCCGTCATCGGACGCGACGAGGAAATCCGCCGCGTCATCCAGGTGCTGTCGCGGCGCTCGAAGAATAATCCCGTGCTGATCGGCGAGCCCGGAGTCGGCAAGACTGCGATCGTCGAGGGTCTCGCGCAGCGAATCGTTTCGGGCGACGTGCCCGAGGGTCTCAAGAATCGGCGCCTCGTCGCGCTCGACATGGGCGCGCTGATCGCGGGCGCCAAGTTCCGCGGCGAGTTCGAAGAGCGCCTGAAGGCCGTGCTCAAGGAAGTGCAGGAGGCCGCCGGCGAGATCATTCTGTTCATCGACGAGCTGCATACCGTCGTCGGCGCGGGCGCGGCGGAAGGCGCGATGGACGCGTCGAATCTGCTGAAGCCGATGCTCGCGCGGGGCGAGCTGCATTGTATCGGCGCGACCACGCTCGACGAGTATCGCAAGCATATCGAAAAGGATGCGGCGCTCGAGCGGCGTTTCCAGCCCGTGCTGGTCGAGGAGCCGAGCGTCGAAGACACAATTTCAATCCTCCGCGGGCTCAAGGAGCGCTACGAAGTTCATCACGGGATTCGGATCAAGGATGCCGCACTCGTCACGGCGGCGGTGCTCTCGAATCGCTACATCACCGACAGGTTCCTGCCCGATAAGGCAATCGATCTCGTCGACGAAGCGGCGGCGAAGCTGCGCACCGAAAAAGAATCGATGCCGGTGGAGCTCGACGAAGTTAACCGGCGCGTGATGCAACTCGAGATCGAGCGCGAGGCGCTCAAGCGCGAAACCGACGCGGCCTCGCGCGACCGTCTGACCAAGCTCGAAAAAGAGCTGGGCGACGTGAAGGACAAACGCGCGCAGCTCCAGGCGCAATGGGAGCAGGAGAAAGGCGGGCTCGAATCTCTAGCCAAGATCAAAGCCGAGATCGAGCAGACCCGGCTTGCGATCGACAAGGCCAAGCGCGAATACGATCTCAACAAGGTCGCGGAGCTCCAGTACGGCAAGCTCGCGGGTCTCGAGAAACAGCTCGGCGGCGAAGAAGACAAGCTCATCAAACAACATGGCGGCGGCCAGCGACTGATCAAGGAAGAAGTTGACGAGGACGATATCGCGGCCGTTGTCGCGCGATGGACCGGAATCCCCGTGTCGCGGCTGCTCGAAGGCGAAGTGCAGAAGCTCGCGCACCTCGAGGAGCATCTGCACAAGCGCGTGATCGGCCAGGACGAGGCGGTGTCGGCAGTCGCCGACGCGGTTATCCGCGCGCGCTCGGGCCTCAAGGATCCGAATCGCCCCATCGGCTCGTTCATCTTCCTGGGCCCGACAGGGGTCGGCAAAACCGAGCTGGCGCGCGCACTCGCGGAGTTCCTGTTCGACGACGAAGCCGCGATGATTCGCATCGACATGTCGGAGTACATGGAGAAGCACACGGTGTCGCGCCTGGTCGGCGCGCCTCCGGGATACGTCGGTTTCGAGGAAGGCGGTCAGCTAACGGAAGCGGTGCGGCGCCGCCCCTACTCTGTCGTGCTGTTCGACGAAATCGAAAAGGCGCACGGCGACGTGTTCAATATCCTGCTGCAACTGCTGGATGATGGCCGATTGACAGACGGTCATGGCCGCACGGTGGATTTTCGCAACACCGTCGTGATCATGACCTCGAATATCGCAAGCCAGCTTATCCTGTCGTTCAAGGGCCAGGACTACGAGCGGATGAAGTCGCAGGCGATGGAAGTGCTGCGATCGCATTTCAGGCCAGAGTTCCTGAACCGTGTCGATGAAATCGTGATGTTCCATCCGCTGGCGAAGGAGCAGCTGCGGCAGATCGTCGATATCCAGCTCGGCTCGCTGCGCAAGCGGCTCGAGGAGCGCAAGATCGAGCTCGAGCTGACGGACAAGTCGCGCGACTACCTGGCCGAGAATGGCTACGATCCGTCGTACGGCGCGCGGCCGCTCAAGCGGCTAATCCAGCGCGAGCTGGAGACCGCGCTCGCTCGCAAGCTGATAAGCGGCGAGGTCCGCGACGGTAGCAGGGTGACGGTCGACGTCGGGGCGCGCGGCCTCGAGTTCAAGAGCGAATCGCTGAAGTCGGCAGCTTAAGTCTCGTCCGCCAAAAATCCGCATCCCAGCAAGGCGCCGGAGCACAACTCCGGCGCCTTTCGATTGCCCAATCCGCGTAACATTCCGCCCCCTCTTGCATCGAAATATTAGATGATTAAACTTTAGTAAGAGTGATGATGGTCGGGTTAAGAAATGAGCTTTACTTATATAAGTTCGCCTCATGACTGACTCGGCAGACTAATTCGGATGCGGGGCCCCGTAACTTGGTCTCGCGGGAGTTTATGGCTAGTTCAACTATTGGATTTCGTATCGAGCGCGCTGAGGAGAAAGCCGCACCGCGCATCGCCAAGCGCACCCTGCTTCGGATCGCGATCGTCGTCGGCGCCGCCGCCGTGGCCGCATCGCTGGCGCTCCTGCCCAATCCAGCACATGCCGCGGGCACGCCGGTCGTCGTGAAAATGTCCGACAAGGCGCCGTACTATGCGCCCGATAAAGTGACAATCAAAGCTGGCGAAACCGTCGAATGGGTCAATAACGGCGACACTATCCACTCGGTTTCGACCGAAGCGGCTAACGCTCAGAATCCCAAGGACGTTTCCTTGCCTTCGGGCGCCAAGGCTTTTGACTCCGGGTTTCTTGCCCCGGGCAGCAAGTACGATTACACCTTTACGGTACCCGGCACCTACCGCTACTTTTGCCTTCCCCACGAGGGGGCTGGTATGGTCGGGACTATCATCGTAAAGAAGTAGCACCCTGTGAGATTGAGCATCATCGGATGGCCGCCGGCCCGTATCGCGAAGTCGGCGGGGGTCGGGTTAGTGTTGGCTGCGTCGCTCGCGATGAGCGCGAGCGCGGCGTTCTGCTTTCCGTGGGATATCGATATGTATCGTGGGCCGGAGGTGCAGCCGCTCGCCGAGGCGCCGCGCGTGACGCCGGCGGATACGCTGCCGGTTCATGGCGAGCCGCCGCTAAGCCTCGAGCAGGCCACGATCAAAATGCACAATCCTCTGCAGCCGACTGCGGAGAATCTCACCACTGGCAAGACCCTCTTCGAAACGAATTGCGCGCCCTGTCACGGTTCGACTGGCGAGGGCAATGGTCCCGTCACGAAGATCCTGATCAAGCCTTCCAAGGACCTCGTCGCCGGCGCGAGCAAGAGCCTGCCTGACGGTTATATCTATGGCGTGATCACCGACGGGATCCTCACGATGCCCTCCTACGCCGATTCGCTGCCGCCCGATCAGCGATGGCAGGTCGTGTTGTACGTGCGCTCGCTGCAGCAGGCAGCCGGCAAGACAGCAGCCTCGGGCCAATAGCAGGAAATTCTTCTCTCGCGCGGCTGGAACCGGCGTGCGGTCCAACTTGCAGATTGCATCGCCGCCGGGAATTTCAATTCCGGCGGCGACTTTTTTCGCTCTTCAGCGTCTTTCGGTCGGGCTCTTAAATCGATTTAATGATCGGTTGATTGCTGGTTTGCGCGATGTGCGGTAGGCAGTTTGGATCGTCGCGCGCTTTGCGGAATAAGGAGTTAAGCCTGACCTCATGAGACGCTCCTTGACGAGCATCGCCGCCGCACTCGCAGCGTTGGTCATGATCGCGATGCATCTGGCCGACGGCCACGCCGAAACGCTCCTGACAATCGATCAACTCGTGGCGATGGCGATCCAGGCAAATCCGCAAGTCAAGTCGGCGCGCTATCGGCTGCAGTCCGCCGAGCATTCGATCAAACAGACTGTCGCGCCCAACGATCCGATTTTTAACTACACCAACAGCGACAGTGTGAAGAACCCGGTTGGACGCGCGGCGCTGCGTCAGTTCAACGTGACCGAGGCGTTCCAGTTTCCAGGCAAGGCCTTCCTGCAGCGCGACCAGGCGGTGCGCAACGCGGATATCGCGCGCCTGACCCTCGATGCGACGATTCGCGATATCCGCGCTGCCGTTCTTACCGGCTATTATCAACTGGTGCTCGATAGCTCGGCAGCCACGGTCAATGCCGATAACCTGCGGAGCCTCGACCAGGTGCTCAAGGTGACCCAGATCGCATACTCGGCGTCGCAGGTTTCGCAGACCGACGTTATTAGCGCCGAGTTCGATCTCGCCGCCGCGCGTCAGCAGCAACGTCAGTATGAAGTCGCGATCGAAAACGACACGACCACTCTCAACCAGCTGTTATATCGGCGGCCGGCCGAACCGCTCGCTGTCGATCGCACTTTGAAGCTCGAGGTGATGAACCTCCCACTCGACAGCCTGATCGATCGCGCATATGCAGCGCGGCAGGAGATTCTCGAAGCCGCGCTGACGGAGCTCAATAGCAATACCGCGTTGTCGCTCGCGAAGATGGAGTACCTGCCGGATTTTACGGTCGGCGTAACGTACGACCAGTACCTGATACCGAATTTTGCCCCGACGCCAACGCAGACCAACGACTGGGTCGGGATCATTGGCTTCAACGTGCCGATATTCTTCTGGCTCCATCAGCGGGAGGATGTCACTCGGGCACGAATGGATCTTGCGGCCGCACGTTCCGATCTGGAATCGATTCGGAACCAGACCGCCGCTTCAATAACGACGCTCTATCGCAACATGCAGCTCGCATATGAAACGGCCCTGCTCTATCGCGATTCGCTGACTCCGCTCGCGCATCAGAATTTTTTGGTCGCGCTCGTTGCGTACCAGTCGGGCAAGATCGATTTCGTCACGCTCTCAGGGACGTTGCAGCGCAGCTACGCTGCGCGGATCAACTATCTCCAGGCAGCCAACCAATTTCTCGCCGGCGAAGTCGCGCTCGAACAGGCGATCGGCACGCCGCTTACACAATGACTATTCAATTGAGCAGGCTCGGGGCGACCGCCGCACTCATTGGCGCGCTCTTCATTGCTGGATGCCAGTCGCAGTCGTCGAGCGGCGCCGCGACGCCCGAGGCCACGCCATGGATGCCGCAGCTCGTTCATCAGCAGGGCGGCGGCGAGGAATTGCTCTCGATCGGGCAGAACAAAGTGCCGGGGATGGTTATTCGCGAGGTCGAGGCCCGCGAATTGCCGGGCGTGCTCGAAACCTCGGGACAAATCACCTACGACGATCGGCGTGTCTCAACGATCGTGTCGCGCGTGCAGGGCCGTATCGAGCAGAATCGGGTATCGCTGTGGGACAACGTGCGGCGCGGTGAAAAGATCGTCGCGCTCTATAGCCCGGACTTCATGACCGCCGAGGCTGAATACCTGCAGGCGCGTCAGACCTCGCAACTCGGCAAGACCCCCGCTTTAGCCAACGCCGACTTCGGCGCATCGCTCCTGCTCGCCGCGCGGCGCAAGCTCGAGCTGCTCGGGATGGAAGACAGCGACATCAACGCGCTCACGCAGCCGGATCCCGTCGTATGGATGCGGGCGCCGATCAGCGGCACGGTCGTCGACAACAAGGCGCTGCGCGGCGGCGCCGTGAATCCCGGCGATCCGCTGTTCACCCTCGGCACTATCGAAGATGTCTGGGTCACCGGCGATATCTACGAGGACGACCTCTCGCGCGTGCAGGTCGGCCAGCAACTCAGCGCGGTCACGACTTCCTATCCTGATGAAAAGTTCGAAGGCGTGATCGCGCGCATCAGCCCCAATATCGATCCCAATACGCACACCGCACAGCTCCGCTGCCAGATTCGCAATCCCAACGGCAAGCTGAAACCGCAGATGCTGGCGACGGTGCGGATCGTCACACGCCCTGGCTCGGCACTGGTCGTGCCGCAGGACGCGCTGGTGTTCGACACCGACAACTACTATGCCTTCGTCGAGGTCAGTCCCGGCACGTTCGAGCATCGCATGGTCCGGATCGCGTCGTGGAGCAAGACTGGCTATGCGCGCGTGGTCTCCGGCCTCAACGCTGGCGAACGCGTGGTCACCGGCGAGACGCTGCAAGTCAACGCGCTCTGGCACCAAGCGCACGGAGAGAGCTCGTAGGCGTATGCGGATGTTTGCAGGAGCGGCTTCGAGCGACCGATGATCCGTCAGATCATGGCGCTCGCTCTGCGCGAGCGTGTCGTTGTACTCGGCATCGCATTGATGCTCCTGCTGGCTGGCGCATTCTCGTTCTCGCAGCTCGATATCGAAGCCTATCCCGATCCGGTTCAGCCGCTGGTCGAAGTCATCACCCAACCGAACGGGCTCAGTGCCGAAGAGGTGGAGAAGCTCGTCACGGTTCCGACCGAGTATGGCCTGGCCGGGATGCGCAATCTCGAAGCGATGCGCTCGATTTCGATTTACGGCCTCTCCGACATCCGCTGCTATTTCTCGTGGGACAGCGACTACTACTGGGACCGTGTCGAAACGATCAACCGGCTGTCATTCGTCACTTTGCCTCAGGGCGTAACGCCCGGAATCTCGCCCGACAATCCTATCGGCGAAATTTATCGTTACTCAGTCCAAAGCCCGGATCATGATTTGATTCGGCAGAAGGAAATCGAGGACTGGATTCTCGAAAAGCAGTTGCGCACGGCCCCTGGCGTCGAGGATGTCTCAGGTTTCGGCGGCCTGACCAAGGAGTATCACGTCGATGTCGATCCGCATCTGCTCAACTACTACCAGGTACCTCTCTCCACCGTTATTTCGTCGCTACAGAACTCAAACACCAACGCCGGCGGCAACTATATGAGCGTCGGCGAGCAGGCCTTCGACGTGCGCGGGCTCGGTTTCTTCCGCGGTCTCGAGGACATCGAGCAGGTGGTGCTCAACACCAACAAGGCAACGCCAATTCGAATATCCAACATTGGCGATGTCGAGATTGGCTACGCGCCGCGCCTCGGAATCGTCGGGATGAACGAGCAGAACGAAGTCGTCACCGGCATCGTGCTGATGCGCAAGTACGGCAACACGCTCGAAACGCTCAAGGGGGTCGAGGCCAAGGTTCACGAGCTCAACACCTCGGGAATCCTGCCGCACGGCTACAAGGTGGTGCCCTACTACGACCGCACCAAGTTGGTGGAGACCACACTCCGCACCGTCATGGAGAACCTGACGATCGGGATGACGCTGGTTTTTCTCGTGCTGCTGTTCTTCCTGGGTAATCTGAAAGCCGCGCTGATCGCGGCGGTCAATATCCCGCTGGCGCTGTGCGGCGCGTTCAGCCTGATGCATCTGAGTAACACGCCGGCCAATCTCATTTCGCTCGGCGCGATCGACTTCGGCATCATCATCGACACGACCGTCATCGTGATGGAGAACATCGAGCGCCATCTGACGGCGCCCGAGCGGATGCGCGAGAGTATCCGGCTCCGAATCCTCCAGGCGGCGCAGGAAGTCGGCCAGCCGATGCTGTTCTCGACGATCATCTTCGTGATCGCGTTCCTGCCGCTGTTCACGATGCGCGGCGTCGAGGGCGCGATCTTCTCGCCGATGTCGCACACCTACGCGTTCGCGCTGGCGACGGCGATCCTGCTCGCGATCACACTTTCGCCGGTGCTGAGTTCTTATTTCTTCGCGCGGGGAATGAGCGTCATTCACAATCCGCTCTGGGAAGGGTTCTCAGGCGCATATCATTGGGTATTCGTACGCATACTCAATTGGCCAAGAATCACATTGCTGGTGATCAGCGCTGTGATCGTCTTCGTCCTGTCGCTGTTCCCCAAGCTCGGCGGCCAGTTCCTGCCCAAGCTCGAGGAAGGAAATATTTGGGCCCACGCTACGATGCCGCTGACGATTTCGCTCGAGCACGGCGCCAAGCTTTGCAATGGAATGCGCGCCGTGTTCCGCAGCTTTCCCGAAGTCACCAACGTCGTCTCGCAACTCGGCCGCCCCGATGACGGCACCGAAATCGCCGGTTTTTTCAACATCGAATTTTCAGTCGATCTGAAGCCCCAGGAAGAGTGGCCGGAGGGGCTCAGCAAGGAGCAGCTCGTTCGGCAGATTGACACCAAGTTAACAAGTCGCTTCCCGGGCGTGTCTTTCAGTTATTCGCAGAATATCGAAGACAACGTCGACGAAGCTCTATCAGGCGTCAAGGCCGGCGAGAACGCGGTCAAAGTCTTCGGCACCGATATCGCCAGCGACGAGAACACCGCCAACCAGATCAAGGCGGTGCTCGATCGGGTACCCGGCGTGGTCGATACCGTCGTGCTTCGCTCGATGGGTCAGCCGAATCTGCAAATCACGCCCAACCGGACCGCATGCTCGCGCTACGGGCTCAATGTCGGCGACGTCGCCGCGGTCGTGCAGGCGGCGATCGGCGGCCAGGCCGTGACGCAGGTGCTCGAAGGCGATCGGCGCTTCGATCTGGTCGTGCGTTGGAAGCCGCAGTATCGCGAGAGCCTCGATGCGATCAAGCAGATTCGCGTCAACATGCCTCAAGGCGGCCAGATCCCGCTGGACCAGGTCGCCGATGTCCAGACCGCCGAAGGTGCCTCGTTCATCTATCGCGACGCGCTGCAGCGCTACGTCCCGATTCGATTCTCCGTGCGCGGCCGCGATCTACAAACGACAATCATCGACGCTAAACGGCAGATCGCACAGAAGGTGCATCTGCCGGAGGGTGACCATCTCGAATGGGCCGGAGAGTACGGCGAGCTGCAGGCCGCCAATCGCCGCCTCATGATCGTCGTCCCGTTCGCCCTCCTGCTGATCGCTGGCGTGCTCTACGGCGCAACGATGTCGCTCATCGACACGTTCATCATCATGGCGCAGATCCCGGTCGCCTGCCTCGGCGGTATCCTGGGATTAATCATCACGGGCACGCCCTTCAGCGTATCGGCCGCGGTCGGCTTCATTTCGATCTTCGGCATCGCGGTCATGGACGGCGTGTTGCTCAGCTTCTATATCCGCCAGCTCTGGGAGGAAGGTCATCCATTCGTTGAATCGATCATCATGGGATCCGATCGGCGCTTTCGCGCGGTCATGATGACGGCGACGGTTGACGGTCTGGGATTGTTACCCGCCGCGATGTCGACGAAGATCGGCGCGCAGACTCAGCGTCCGCTCGCTATCGTCGTGATCGGCGGCTGTCTCGCCATCGCGCTCATCACGCGAATTCTCCAGCCCATCCTGATCTACCTATGCCATCGACGCTTGCGCGTTGCCGATCAGAATCGCCCACGCCCAACCGGCCCGCTGCCTATTTTGCCGCCGGAGAATCCCGGTTCTCCGGTCGATGTATAAGCCGGCGCGCGCATGTCTCTCACTTTAGATCCGGATCCCGAACAACAACAAATCTGCACAGTCGTTGAGGCCGTCATGCCGGCGGCCTCCGCCTATCGCCTTCCGTCGCAATGATCCAGTCGTTGATGGCGCTGGCGCTCCGGGAGCGAATCGTCGTTCTCGGCATGGCGCTTCTCTTGATGCTCGCAGGCGCGGTTTCGCTCACGCAACTCGATATCGAAGCCTATCCGGATCCGGTTCAACCGCGCGTTGAGATAATCGCGCAGCCGAACGGCCTCAGTGCCGAGGAGGTCGAAAAGCTGGTGACGGTGCCGCTCGAGTTCGGGCTCGCGGGCATGCGCGATCTCGAAGCGATGCGCTCGATATCGCTTTACGGCTTGTCCGACATCAAGTGTTACTTTTCGTGGGATAGCGACTACTACTGGGATCGCGTCGAGACGATCAACCGGTTGTCATTCGTCACGCTGCCGCAAGGGATAACGCCCGCAATTTCGCCCGACAATCCAATCGGCGAAATCTATCGCTACACCGTTCAAAGTCGCGATCACGATCTGCTGCGCGAGAAGGAAGTCGAAGACTGGATTCTCGAAAAACAGCTGCGCACGGTCCCCGGCGTCGAGGACGTGTCCGGATTCGGCGGTCTGACCAAACAGTATCACGTCGATGTCGATCCGATGCGCCTCAACTACTACCAGGTGCCGCTCGCGACGCTGATTTCCGCAATCCAGAACTCGAACACCAATGCCGGCGGCAACTACATGACTGTCGGTGAGCAGGCGTTCGATGTCCGCGGTCTCGGTTTTTTTAATGGCCTCGATGCGATTGGCAATGTCGTACTCAGCATCAACAAGGCCACGCCGACTCGCGTTTCCGACGTTGCCGATGTCGAGATCGGCTACGCGCCACGCCTTGGCATCGTCGGCATGAACCAGCAGAACGAGGTCGTTAGCGGCATCGTTCTGATGCGCAAGTATGGCAACACGCTGGATACGCTCAAGGGCGTCGAGGCTAAGGTGCGCGAACTGAACACCTCCGGCATCCTGCCAAAGGGCTATTCGATAGTTCCCTATTACGACCGCACGAACCTCGTCGACACCACCCTGCGCACGGTATTCGAGAACCTCACGATCGGCATGACGCTGGTTTTCCTGGTGCTGGTGTTTTTTCTCGGCAACCTGCGTGCGGCGCTGATTGCGGCGGTCAACATCCCGCTGGCGCTCTGCGGCGCATTCAGCCTGATGCATCTCACCGACACGCCGGCGAACCTGATTTCGCTGGGCGCCATCGACTTCGGCATCATCATCGACACCACGGTCATCGTGATGGAAAACATCGAGCGTCATCTAACGGCGCCCGAGCGATCGCGTGAAAGCATCAGGTTGAGAATCCTGCGGGCGGCGCAGGAAGTCGGCCAACCGATGCTGTTCTCGACGATCATTTTCCTGGTCGCGTTTCTTCCGCTGTTTACGATGCGCGGGGTGGAAGGCGCGATCTTCTCACCGATGTCCCATACTTACGCGTTCGCACTCGGCACCGCGATTGTCCTCGCAATCTCGCTGACGCCGGTGCTCTGCAGTTATTTCTTCGCGCGCGGAATGAAGACGCTGCCGAATCCGATTTGGGCAGCGATAGCCCGCTTCTACCATTCCCTCTTCGCGCGTGTTCTGCGCTGGCCGCGCCTCACGCTGGCGGCGATAGCGACGATCATCGTGGCTGTTCTCTCAGCCTTTCCATTGCTGGGCGGCCAATTCCTTCCGAAGCTCGAGGAAGGAAATATCTGGGCGCGCGCCACGATGCCGCTCACGATTTCGATCGAGCATGCGGCCCGGCTCACCAACGCGATGCGCGACGTGTTCCGCAGTTTCCCCGAGGTCACTACCGTCGTCTCGCAACTCGGTCGCCCCGACGACGGCACCGATGCGACGGGCTTCTTCAACAGTGAATTTTCAGTTGAGCTCAAGCCTCAGGAGCAGTGGCCCGTTGGGATGACCAAGGAGCGTCTGGTCCGCGAGATCGATCAGCAACTGACGCGGCGCTTTCCAGGCGTGAGTTTCGACTACTCACAGAACATCGAAGACAACGTCAACGAGGCGCTCTCCGGCGTGAAGGGCTCGAACTCGGTCAAGGTGTTCGGCCCCGATCTCGAGGTTGATGAGCGCGTCGCGAACAATGTGAAGGCTGTGCTCGATACGATACCCGGGATCGGTGAGACTGCAGTGTACCGTTCAATCGGGCAACCCAACCTTGGCATCACGCCCGACCGCGCGGCATGCGGACGCTATGGATTGAACGTCGGCGACGTCGCAGCCGTGGTGCAGGCCGCGATCGGCGGTCAGGCAGTCACCCAAGTGCTGGAAGGCGATCGCCGCTTCGACCTAGTAGTGCGATGGAAACCGCAGTTCCGCCAGAGCCTCGATTCGATTTCACAGATTCGCGTCAACACGCCGTCTGGCGCGTCGATCCCGCTCGACCAGGTTGCGAAGATCGACACCACCGAAGGCGCCTCGTTCATTTATCGCGAAGGGCTCGAACGTTACGTGCCTACGCGATTCGCCGTGCACGGTCGCGACCTGAAAAGCGCAGTGGCGCAGGCGAAGAACGAAGTCGCCCGCCGCGTAACGCTACCTGAAGGAACTCATTTGCAATGGGCGGGAGAATACGGCGAGCTCGAGGCCGCCAATCGCCGTCTCATGATCGTCGTGCCGTTCGCGTTGCTGCTGATCGCGGGCGTGCTTTACGGCGCGACGACTTCGCTCGTCGACACCTTCATCATCATGGCGCAGATCCCGGTCGCATGCCTCGGCGGTATCCTGGGCCTCATCATCACGCATACGCCGTTCAGCGTCTCCGCGGCTGTCGGCTTCATTTCGATCTTCGGCATCGCGGTGATGGACGGGATCCTGCTCAGTTCTTACATTCGCCAGCTCATCGAGGAAGGTCATCCGTTCGTCGAGTCGATCATCATGGGATCGGATCGCCGCCTGCGCGCCACGGTGATGACCGATCTCGTTGATGCGTTCGGCCTGCTCCCGGCAGCGCTTTCGACGCGTATCGGCGCACAAACGCAGCAGCCGCTCGCGATCGTCGTAATCGGCGGCGCGCTAGCGATCATGCTCCTGACCCGAGTGCTGCAGCCGGTGCTGATCTACCTCTGCCATCGCCGCCTGCGCCTCGCCGATCAGAATCGCCCACGCCCAACCAGCCCGCTGCCACTCCTGCCCCAAGGCCCGATCGAGGCTTAGCTCTGAAAAATCACATTCGTCGCAGCACGGCAAAGGAGAGTTATCGCGCGCTCGCCGATACTGCGCCGTCCGTGCTAAACGGGCGGTGGAGGTTCATCGCGATGAAGTTCGAGATGCTGGCCAGCGGCTATGGGCTCATCGAAGCGCCGCGCGTCGACGAGCAGGATCGGCTCTACTTCAGTGACGTACCTAATGGCGGCGTCTATCGACGCAATCCCGACGGCCGCATCGAGACCGTGATCCCGAAGCGGCGCGGTGTTGGCGGCATGATGTTCAACCAGGGCGGCGGCATCGTCACCACCGGACGCAGCCTCATCCTGTTCGATGAGCAGACCGCCAAGAGCCGAGACCTCTTCGCCGAATGGGACGGCAAGCCGCTGATGGGCCTCAACGATCTGACCACCAACGATCAGGGCAGCGTTTACAGCGGCAACCTCAATTTCGATCCGCTGAGCAACAACAAGCCGATCCCGGGCAGCCTGTTTCGAATCGATCCTCCCGGTAAAGCGACCAAGCTCTGGGACGGAATCGAAGTGACAAACGGTCTGGGTCTGAGCCCGAATCGCAAGATGCTTTATCACTCCGATTCTCCGACGCAGGCTGTATGGGTTTACGATGTCACCGCGGACGGCGGCGTGAAGGATCGACGCGTTTTCGCGAAGCTCCCCGAGGGGATGCCCGACGGCCTCGCGGTCGACGCGGAAGGCGGCGTATGGGTTGCGGCGGTGCGCGTCGGCGAGGTCGTTCACTTCGGCAACGATGGCGTCGTGAAGGAGCGCATCAAGTTTCCGGCCACGATGGTGACGAGCCTCACCTTCGGCGTTCGCGATCGCAATGATTTGTATGTCGTCACGGCGGACAACACTGAAGACGCCGCGCGCAAGGGCACGATCTGGAAGATGCGTGCGAGCGTGCCGGGACTACCGGTCCCCAACGCGCGCTTCTAAGGCGGAAGCGAAGCGGGTCGAGGCTCAAGGCTGACTGAGAATGATCGCGGCGACGCGCTGGCGTTGCTCCTGCGTCTCGTTCTGGTAATCGGTGCGTTCGCCTTCCGTTAGTTGATCGTTGGCGTTGTCAGCGTCGGACTCGCACTTGGCGAGATCGCGGTTGCGCTGGTCGACAACGGCCTGCATTCGCATGTCGATTGATAGATCCGGCGAACTGACGATTTCCGCGATCGAATCGTCGGAGCGTTTCATCGCGCTGAGCGTACATTCCTGCTCTTTGACTTTGACGCGGCCGGTTTCAGCCTGGAGATCGTCGAGCTGAACCGCGCGATTCGAAATTGGTGGCTCGCCACATCCCGCGACCGCGAACATCGCGATCGCCGCAATCGCAAGTGTGAATCGCCCAAGCTTCATCCGCATCAGGTAAAAAGCATCGCCACTCGCGCAGCCTACTATGAACCTGAAGTTCTGGCGAACGAACCGAAAAGGAATTGCGCATTTGCCCTGCGAATTCCAAACCTAAAAATCGAAAACTGGATTGGCTGAAATGAAAAGGGCGGTCCGGATCGACCGCCCTGGTTAGTTCTTCTCGTGGCAGAAAGCAATCAGCCAGCGGCGGCGCGCCTTTCGGTCTGCTCGCCTTCCTGCTTGCGGGCGCGCTTCTTGGGCTTCTTCTGCTGGGTCGTTTCTTCCTGGCCCGTGAACTCGATGATCGAGAGCATCGCAGCGTCGCCGCGGCGATGGCCGAACTTGATCACGCGGGTGTAGCCGCCGTTGCGATCCTTGTAGCGCGGCGCGATCTCATCGAACAGCTTCTTCACCATCTCGTGCGACTGAATGAAGTCAAACGCGCGGCGGCGTGCGGCGAGGTCGCCTTTCTTGCCGAGCGTGACCATGCGATCCGCCACGCGCCTGAGCTCTTTGGCCTTGGGATCGGTGGTCTTGATGCGGCCGTGACGAATCAGGCTCAGCACCATGTTCTTGAAGAGCGCCTTCCGATGCGAGGAAGTACGATTAAGTTTTCGTCCCTTGTTGAGGTGACGCATTTTACTGACTCACTCCGGGGCGGCAGGCTTACGCCGACTCGCGCCGCTCCTGTTCCTCCCACATCCGATCCAGCTCGCCGCGCGGCGGCAGGTTTTCCAGCCGCATGCCGAGCGAGAGTCCCATGTCGGCGAGGACTTCCTTGATCTCATTGAGCGACTTGCGCCCGAAGTTCTTGATGCGGAGCATGTCCTGCTCGGTGCGCTGCACCAGCTCGCCGATATACTTGATGTCCGCGTTCTGCAGGCCGTTGAAGGCGCGCACTGAAATCGGCAGCCCCTCGACCGGACGATAGAGCAGCTCGCTGATCGTGGGCCGCGTTTCGCCGGTCTCGATCGCCGCGCCCTGCGGAGCCGCTTCTTCCTCGACGCCCGCGAAAATCGTCATCTGATCGCGCAACACCCGCGCCGCGTAGGTGATCGCGTCACGCGGAGAGATCGAACCGTCGGTCCAGATTTCGATCGCAAGCCGATCGTAATCTGTGCGCTGGCCGACGCGCGCGTTGGTCACGACGAAGTTGACCTTGCGAATCGGCGAGAAGATCGCATCGAGACGAATGGTCCCGATTGGCTCCTCGTCATCGGTGCGCTCGCCCGGCACATAGCCGCGACCGCGCTTGATCACGAGTTCCATGTCGAGGTCGGCGCCCTTGTCGAGCGTCGCGATATGCCGATCGGGAGTGAGCACTTCAAGGCTCGGCCCGCCCGTGATATCACGCGCCGTGACGACGGCGTCACCTTTGACCTTAAGCGCAGCAGTCAGCTCGTCACCCTCGTGGAGCTTGAGCCGGACTTCCTTCAGGTTGAGGACGATATCAGTCACGTCCTCTTTGACTCCGGGCAGCGTCGAGAACTCGTGGAGCACGCCCTTGATCCGGACCGCCGTAATCGCAAAACCCGGCAGGGTTGAGAGCAGCACACGCCGCAGCGCGTTGCCGATCGTGATACCGTAGCCGCGCTCGAGCGGCTCGGCATAGAACTTACCGTAGGAAGGGGTAAGTTCCTTTTCTTCGAATTCAACCGCTTTGGGTTTGATGAGGTCTCGCCAATCGTTCTGCATAGTTCGATGATCTCTAAATGGAATTTGGAATTTTGGCGCCCCACGGGCTCACCACGAGCCGGGACGCCGAACCACTTCCTCCGCGCTATCTCGAGTAGTGTTCGACGATCAACTTTTCGCTTATCGGCATCGTCAGGTCGCCGCGCGTCGGCAGCGTTCTGAGCGAACCGCGGAACTGTTCACGTTCGAGCGCGATCCATGGCGGCACTCCGCGCCGCTGCGCCATCTCGATCGCCTCGGCAATCACCTTCTTGGTGCGGCTGCTCTCGGTGATACTCACGACGTCACCAACGGCGACCAGATACGAAGGTATGGTGACCTTCTTGGCGTTCACCTGATAATGACCGTGGCGCACGAGCTGGCGCGCCTGCGCCAGCGAGCTCGCGAAGCCGAGCCGATAAATCACGTTGTCAAGCCGCCGCTCGAGCAGTACCAGCAAGCTCTCGCCGGTGTTGCCAGGCAGGCGGTTGGCCTCTTCGAAGTAGGCTTCGAACTGCTTTTCCTGCAGGCCGTAGATGCGCTTGACTTTCTGTTTCTCGCGCAACCGGATTGCGAATTCGGAAAAGCGCGTGCGCGCCTGGCCGTGCGCTCCGGGCGGATAGTTACGCCGCTCGATCGCACACTTGTCGCTGTAGCATCGCTCTCCCTTTAAGAAGAGCTTAAGTCCCTCGCGCCGGCACAGCCGGCATACCGGACCAAGATTCCTGGCCACTTGCTATATCCCCTGGATCAGACGCGGCGCCGCTTGGGCGGTCGGCATCCGTTATGCGGAATCGGCGTCACGTCTTTAATCGAAATCACTCCGAGTCCCGCGGCTTGCAGCGCACGAACCGCCGATTCACGGCCGCCGCCGGGACCCTTCACGTATGCGATAACCGCGCGCATCCCAAATTCCTGGGTCTTGCGCGCCGCCGCCTCAGCCGCCATCTGCGCGGCAAACGGCGTACCCTTGCGCGATCCCTTGAAGCCGACAGACCCGGCGCTAGCCCACGATACGACCGTTCCCTGCGGATCAGTGATCGTCACGATCGTGTTGTTGAACGTCGCATGGATATGCGCGACGCCCTCGGGCACCATTCTGCGCACCTTGCGGCGGCGCGGCGCGGGTGCGGCGGCAGCTCCTGTTGCGGCTGCGGCTTTTTCCTGACCGGCAGCAGGCGGGGGGGCCTTCGCCTCTTCCTTGGTTTCTTTCTCGTCAGCCATCGTTCCTTCGTTCTCTCAATCACACGCGGCAATCAGGCCCTGCGCGGTTTGGTAATTAGCCCTTAGGCGGTGCCTGCTTCTTGCCTGCGACGATCTTGCGCGGTCCCTTGCGGGTGCGGGCGTTGGTATGGGTGCGCTGGCCGCGCACCGGAAGTCCGCGGCGATGGCGGATGCCGCGGTAGCATCCGAGATCCATCAGGCGCTTAATCGACTGCTGCACGTCGCGGCGCAAATCGCCTTCGACCTCGAAATCCTGGTCGATGATCTGGCGGATCCGCACTTGCTCATCGGCGCTGAGATCGTCGGTCTTGCGGGTCAGATCGACGTTGGCAGCGCTCAAAATCTTGATCGCGGAGGCGCGGCCGATCCCATAGATATAGGTCAGCGCAATTTCCATCCGCTTGTTCTTGGGCAGCTCGACACCGGCTATACGTGCCATAACTCGTGACCTTCTTAGCCCTGGCGCTGCTTATGACGCGGGTTCGAACAGAGGATTCGAATCACGCCCTGGCGGCGCACCACCTTGCAGTTCTTGCAAATCTTTTTAACGGAAGCTCGGACCTTCATTTCATCAACTCTTCGCTAGCGCATCCGATAGGTGATACGCCCGCGGGTTAAATCGTAAGGCGACAACTCGACGGTGACCTTGTCGCCGGGCAGAATCTTTATGTAATGCATCCGCATCTTGCCCGAGATATGGGCCAACACCTTGTGCCCATTGTCGAGCGTCACCCGAAACACCGCGTTGGGCAATGCTTCGTGAACCGTCCCCTGGACTTCGATCGCGTCGCCTTTAGACATTACCGAGCTCGCTTAGAATTTCCGGCCCGTTGTCGGTGATCGCGATGGAATGTTCAAAGTGGGCAGATAGTTTACCGTCCGCCGTTACCGCAGTCCACCCATCGCTGAGGATCTCCAAATCGGGGCTGCCCTCATTAACCATCGGTTCGATCGCCAGCGCCATCCCTTCGCGCAGCCGCGGATTCGGCATCCCGGGGCGGAAGTAGTTAGGAACCTGCGGCTCCTCATGAAGCCGCCGCCCGATACCGTGCCCGGCGAACTCCGTCACAACTGAGAATCCGGCGCCCTCCGCGACTTCCTGCACCGCGCGCCCGATATCGCTGATGCGATTGCCTGCCTTGGCCTGCGCGATTCCGGCATAGAGCGCTTCGCGTGTGACTTTGAGCAGGCGCTTGGCCTTCTCGGAGATTTCGCCGACGGGAACGGTGCGCGCCGAATCGCCGTAGAATCCCTGGTACACGACACCGAAATCGAGACTGACGATTTCGCCTTCCCTGAGTTTGCGGCCGCTCGGGATACCGTGGACGATTTCCTCGTTGACCGACACGCACAGCGTCTTCGGATAAACGACATCGCCCGGCTTATAGCCCTTGAATGCCGGCCGCGCGCCTTTCTTGAGCGTCAGCTCTTCGGCCAAAGCGTCGAGCTCGCCGGTGGTCACGCCAGGACGCACCTTGGCCGCGAGTTCCGCAAGGATCTCGGCCACGATTTGGCTCGCCTTGCGCATCACGGCGATTTCGGCCGGCGTTTTGAGCGTGATCATTGTTCTCTTCAATTCAAGCCGGCGAGCAAACGACGCTCGACGTCTTCGGGCTTACCTACACCATCGATCTGCGCGAGAATCCCAATCCGCCCATAGTATTCGATGAGCGGCCGGGTCGTGGCGGCATAAACCTTGAGCCGCTCGCGCACAGTTTCCTCGGCGTCGTCCTCGCGCTGATAGAGTTCACCGCCGCACTTGTCGCACAGGCCCGCCTCTTTGGGTGGCTCGAATGCGACGTGATACATCGCACCGCACTTCGTGCAGGTGCGCCGTCCTGAAATTCGCTTGACGAGTTCCTCATCGGGAACGTCGACTGCAATAACCTTATCGAGCGCCACTCCGGACGCGCCCAGCATCTTCGCCAGCGCTTCAGCCTGCGCCACGCTGCGCGGGAAGCCGTCGAGGATGAATCCGATTCGCGCATCTTCCTGCGCGATCCGTTCCGCGATCATTTTCAACACCAGCTCGTCCGGCACGAGCTGACCGCGGTCCATAAAACCTTGCGCCTCCCGGCCGAGCGGAGTCTTTTCCTTGACCGCCGCACGCAGGAGATCGCCGCTCGCGATTTGCGGGATCTCGAACTTCTCCCGCAGAATTCTCGCCTGGGTACCTTTGCCGGCCCCCGGCGGGCCGAGCAGCACCAGCCGCACGCGTTACGCACCCCGCCTTGATTTGACGCGCCCGCGTTTCATGAAACCCTCGTAGTTGCGCGTCAGCAGATGCGTTTCGATTTGCGCAACGGTATCGAGCGCGACTCCAACCACGATCAGGAGCGCTGTTCCGCCGAAGACGAACGGAACGTTGAATCGAGCAATCAGCAACGTCGGCAGGATGCAAACCAGACTAACATAGACCGCACCGCCGAGCGTAATCCGCGACAGCACCTTGTCGATATACTCGGCCGTGAAACGCCCCGGTCGGATACCCGGGATGAAGCCGCCGTACTTGCGCAGATTGTCGGCGACATCGACAGGGTTGAACGTCACCGCCGTATAAAAATAGCAGAAGAAGAAAATCAGGATGACGTAGAGACTGCTATAAACGAGGCTGCCCGGAGTCAGGTACGCCGTCGCGATATCTTTAAACCTCGGGATGAACTGCGCGATCGTCGCCGGAAAAATCAGAATCGAGGATGCGAAGATCGGCGGAATAACTCCCGATGTATTAATCTTGAGCGGCAGATGCGAGCTCTGGCCGCCGTACACGCGGCGTCCCTGCACGCGGCGCGCATACTGGATCGGAATCCGGCGCTGCGCCGTCTCGATATAGACGATTCCCGCGATGACCGCCGCCGCGATCGTCAGGATGATGATGAGCACGAAGAGGCTCATTTCACCGTTGCGCACGTAGTCGGTCGTCGTGCCGATCGCGCTCGGCAGGCGGGCGATAATGCCCGCCATGATGATCAGCGAGATTCCATTGCCGATACCGCGCTCGGTGATCTGCTCGCCGATCCACATCACGAACATCGTGCCCGCCGTGACGGTCAGCACGGTCATGATGATGAACGCGGGACCGGGATTGAGCACGATCGAGCCGCCGCCCGGTGCGGGCAGCTTCTGCAGCGAGTAGGCGATCATGCCGCCCTGCACGATCGCGAGACCGACAGTGCCATAGCGCGTGTATTGAGTGATCTTGCGCCGGCCCGCTTCGCCTTCTTTATACAGCTCGTCGATATACGGCGACGCGACCTTCAACAGGTCGAGAATGATCGCGACCGAGATGTACGGCATGATGCCGAGGGCGAAGACCGAGAAGCGCTCGAGCGCGCCGCCCGAGAACAGGTTGGCCCAGCCAAACAACGTGCCCTTGGCCTGCTCGAAGAACGAGGCGAGCGCCTGCCCGTCGATTCCAGGCGTCGGCACTGCCACGCCGAGTCGATACACGGCCAGCATAAAGGCTGTGAACAACAGCCTGCGGCGCAATTCCGGGATGCGCGAGGCGCTGCCGAAACCTTCAAGCATTGCTGCTCTGCGCTACCTCTTCGACACTGCCACCTGCATTGGCGATTTTCTCGCGCGCGCCCTTCGAGAACGCATCGGCGCGCACGGTCAGCTTCTTCTTGAGTTCCCCGTCTCCTAAAATCTTAACCTTGCGGCCGGTGGGCACAAGACCGCGCGCGGCGAGCGCCGCCGCATCGACAGTCGCGCCCTCGTCGAAATCGCCGAGACGATCGACATTGATGACAGCGTACTCATCGCGCCGCGCCGCGTTCTTCAGCAGCCGGCGGAAGCCGCGCTTGGGCAGGCGCCGCTGCAACGGCATCTGACCGCCTTCGTATCCCGGCGGCGTATTGCCTCCGGCGCGCGAGCCCTTGCCCTTATGACCGCGGCCTGAAGTCTTGCCGAGGCCCGAGCCGATCCCGCGACCGAGGCGCGTCTTGCGCTGAGTCGATCCGGGAGAAGGTTTGAGATCTCTGAGATTCATTTCAGTCCTTGAGTTCGATCACCAGGTGCTTCAGCCGCTTGACCATCCCTTCGACCGCGGGGGTGCGCTTGAGCTCACTCTCGCTGCCGATTTTGCGGAGGCCGAGGCCGCGGACCGTCTCGCGCACCCGCTGAGTGGTGCCGATCGGGCTATGAACAAGCTTCAGGCGGATTTTATCGGACATGCTCAAAGCTCCCGCGTCAGGCAGCCGCCGACGGCTCGGTCGGACGCTTGCGCAGTCCCGTGATATCCGAGCGCGAGCGCAGCTCCGTCAACGCCTCGAGCGTCGCCTTGACGAGATTGTGAGGATTAGACGAGCCGAGCCGCTTGGTCAGGATATTGCGGATACCGGCCAGCTCGACGACCGCACGCACGCCACCCGCCGCGATAACCCCGGTTCCTTCCGAAGCCGGACGCAAAACGACGCGCCCCGCGCCGAAGCGGCCGACGACTTCGTGAGGAATCGTGCCTTCGATAAGCGGCACGCGGATAAGGCTCTTCTTGGCGCGATCGACGCCCTTGCGAATCGCCTCAGGCACTTCGTTGGCCTTACCCAGGCCGAATCCTACGAGACCGTTCTGATCGCCCGCCACGACCAGCGCGCTGAAGCTGAAACGCCGGCCGCCCTTGACGACCTTGGCCACCCGGTTGATATGAACGACCTTTTCCTTGATCTCGAGGCCCTGCGGATCGATCCGCTGCGCCGTCGAACCCGCTCTTTCCAATCGTCGTGCGTTCAAAACTGTAACCCCGCCTCGCGCGCCGCGTCGGCCAGCGCCTTGACGCGTCCATGATAAAGAAAACCGTTGCGATCGAAGACCACGCTCTTGATTCCCGACTCGATGCATCGCGCGGCGATCGCCTTGCCGACCGCTTTGGCGGCCTCGACGCTGCGCTTGCTCTTGAGATCGCCGCTGAGCGCAGGAGTCATGGTCGAAGCTGCCACGATCGTGCGCCCGCTTTCGTCGGAGATCACCTGCGCATAAATATGATGCAGCGAGCGAAAGACCGACAGCCGCGGCTGCGTGTCCGTGCCGCGCGTTGTACGACGCACGCGATACTGGCGCGCCTTGCGTTTCTCAACTCGATTGAAAGCCATGGTCCTAATGCCTTACGACGCGCCGCCGCCCGCCGCCGCCTTACCGGCCTTGCGGCGAATCGTTTCAGTCGCGTATTTGATTCCCTTGCCCTTGTACGGCTCCGGCGGCCGCAATCCACGAATCTCGGATGCTACCGAACCCAGAACCTGCCGGTCCGCGCTCTCGAGCGTGATAACAACCTGTCTATCGACCTTGGCCGTCACGCTCGGTGGCAACTGGTAAACGATCGGATGCGAATAGCCGAGCGTCAGGTTGATATTGGTGCCTTTCACCTCGGCGCGATAGCCGACGCCGTTGATCTCGAGCACGCGCGTGAAGCCTTTGCCTACGCCTTCGACCATGTTGGCGATAAGCTTGCGCGTAAGCCCGTGGACCGAGCGCTGCTCGTTGCTATCGCCCGGCCGCTTGACGGTTATCTCGCCGTCATTGATCTGCACGTCGTAGCCGGCCGGCACCTTCATTTCGAGTTTGCCCTTTGGGCCTTCGACCTTGATCACACCACCGGCGAGATTCGCCTTGACGGTCTTGTCGAGGGTGATGGGCAATTTACCTATGCGTGACATCGTGTTACCAAACCCTGCAGAGGATTTCGCCGCCGACTTTTTTCCTGCGCGCCTCGCGCCCCGTCATCACGCCGAGCGGAGTCGACACGATTTGCACGCCCATCGCGCCGGTTGATTTGCCGATATCCTCGGCGCCCGCGTAGCGGCGCATGCTGGGGCGGCTGACGCGCTGGATGCCTTTGATAACCGGCTCGCGCGCCGCCGAGTAGCGCAGCTTCAGCATGAGCTGACGCTTGGGTATCTCACCGCCCACCTCGACGCCGTCGAGGAAGCCTTCGGTCTCGAGCACGCGGCAAATCGCCTCGCGCAGGCGCGAATGCGGCAGCGTCAGTTCGTTGTACCGCGCGCGCATCGCGTTGCGGATTCGCGTAAGCAGTTCTGCGATCGGATCGGTCTGCGACATATTCGGTCTCTTTACCAGCTCGCCTTTATGACGCCGGGCAGTTTGCCGCTGAGTGCGTTCTTGCGCAGGCACAGCCGGCACATCTTGAAGCGCCGGAAGTATGCGCGCGCGCGGCCGCACAGCGGACAACGATTGTAGCCCCGCGATTTGAACTTGGGCTTACGGGCCGCCTTGACCCGAAGACACGTCTTCGCCATGCGATTATCCCTGGGCCGCGGCCCGGTTCTCCGCCGTCACACCACGGAACGGCATCCCAAGCACGCGCAGCAGAGTCTGTCCCTCGAAATCGCTGTGCGCACTGGTAGTTATCGAAATCGTAAGTCCCTTCACCTTCTCGACCTTGTCGAGGTTGAGCTCGGGGAAAATCGTATGCTCGCGCAGGCCGAGCGAGTAATTACCGCGGCCGTCGAACGCCTTGTCGCTCACGCCGCGGAAGTCACGCACACGCGGCAGCGCGATATTGACGAGGCGGTCGTAGAATTCCCACATCCGCTCGCGCCGTAGCGTGACCATCACGCCGATCGGCATGCCCTGGCGCAGCTTGAAGTTCGATATCGCCTTGCGCGCGCGCGTCAGCACCGGCTTCTGCCCGGTGATCTGGCGCAGCTCTTCGACGGCGGCGTCGAGGATCTTCACGTTGTCGCGCGCCTCGTTGAGCGCCATGTTGATCGTGATCTTCTCAAGACGCGGCACCCGCATCTTGTTCTCGATCTTGAGCTCGCGCATCAGCGCGGGCGCAAGCTCCTGCTCGAAGCGGTCGCGCAATCGCGGCGGCAGCCTGGGCTCGGGCGGAGCTTCGGGAGCGGGCTCGGCAGCCGGTGCTGCGGCCTGCGCGCCCTTCTGCTCTTTGCGCTTAGCCTTGTCGCCCTTCTCGCCCCTGGGAGGCTTATTGGGCTGTTCGGTTTTCTCGGCCATTACTCGTTACCTAATGTTTCTCCGCAGCGGCGGCAGATTCGCGTCTTGTCGTCGCCGGTTCCCTTGATTCCGATCCGCACCGGAGCGTTGCAGCGGTCGCACATGATCATGACATTGGAAATGTCGATCGCCGCTTCCTTCTCCACGATACCGCCGGGGCTGGTCGCGCCCTTGGGCTTGCTGTGCCGCTTGACGATGTTGAGCCGTTCGACGACGACGCGACCCCTCTCGGGCAGCACGCGCATCACCTTGCCGGTTTTGCCGCGCTCGCGCCCGGCAACAACCATCACCAGGTCGTTCTTGCGAATCTTGAACTTCGCCTTATTTCCCGTCCTTGCCGCCATCACAGTACCTCTGGCGCCAGCGAGATGATCTTGAGAAAGCGCTTGGCGCGGAGTTCGCGAGCGACGGGGCCAAAGATACGCGTGCCGATCGGCTCGTGATCCTTGTCCAGCAGCACGGCGGAGTTGCCGTCGAAGCGGATATAGCTGCCGTCGCCGCGGCTGATCTCTTTGGCAGTGCGCACGATAACCGCGCGCGACACGTCGCCCTTCTTGACCTTGGCATTGGGGATCGCTTCTTTGACGGCGACCACGATAATGTCGCCCACCGTCGCGTAGCGCCGGCGCGATCCACCGAGCACCTTGATACACATCACTTTGCGCGCGCCCGAATTGTCGGCTACGTCGAGCACTGTCTGGGTCTGAATCATCGCCCGTCACCCTGCCCGGCGGGCGAGCACTTTGCTCACGCGCCAACGTTTATTCTTCGACAGCGGACGCGATTCGATGATCACGACGCGGTCGCCTTCGCGGCACTCGGCCTTCTCGTCATGCGCCATCAGGCGGCGGCGCTGCTTGAGCCGCTTGCCGTAAAGCGGATGCTCGACCAGGCGATCGACCTGGACCACCACCGTCTTGGTCATCTTGGCGGAGACCACCGTGCCCTCGCGCCGTTTGATTCGATCCCGCATCAGCCTGCCTTCTTGTCCGCGGCCTTCTCGGCGCGGTTCTTCTCACCAATCAAGGTCATGATACGCGCCAGCTCCTTGCGCGCAGTCTGATAGCCGACGCGGCTTTCGAGCTGATTCGTTCGTAGTTTCAATCTCAAGCGGAACAGTTCCTCGCGCGTCTCGCGTTCCTTGACGCGAAGATCGGCCGCCGACATCTGTCTGAGTTCGCTAAGCTCCAAAGGCCCCTACCTCGCGTTCGATGAAGATGGTCTTGATCGGCAGCTTATGCGCCGCAAGCCGCATCGCTTCGGTCGCTGTCGCCTTGTCGACGCCTTCCATCTCGAACAGAATTCGTCCCGGCCTCACCACCGCCGTCCATCCTTCGGGCGAGCCCTTGCCTTTGCCCATGCGGGTTTCAGCCGGCTTCTTGGTGAAGGGCTTGTCGGGAAACACGCGAATCCATACGCGGCCGCCGCGCTTGATATGACGCGTCAGCGCGATACGGGCAGCCTCGAGCGCACGCGCATCGACGCGCGCGGTCTCGACGGCCTTCAGTCCGAAGTCGCCGAACGCGAGAGTCAGCCCGCGCGACTCGGCGCCGGTGACCCGGCCCTTCTGGATCTTGCGCCACTTAACTTTCTTGGGTTGGAGCATGATCTTTCGGTGCTAGCCCGCTTGGGCCTGCGAACCACTCCGCTTCAAATCCTCTTCGCGGCGGGTCAGAATCTCGCCGCGGAAAATCCATACTTTGACGCCGATCACGCCGTAGGTCGTGCGTGCTTCGGCAAACCCGTAGGCGACGTCGGCGCGCAGCGTCTGCTGCGGCACGCGGCCCTCGCGATACCATTCCTGGCGCGCGATTTCCGCGCCGCCGAGGCGTCCCGCGACGTGAACCTTCACGCCCAGCGCGCCCATCCGCATCGCGCGCGTCACGGCTTCTTTCATCGCGCGGCGAAACGCGACGCGGCGCTCGAGCTGGAGCGCGATATTCTCAGCCACCAGCTGCGGGTCAAGATCGGGGCGGCGCACTTCGTGAATATTGATGAAAGCCTCTTTGCCTTTCATCAGCTTGGCGACGTCGGTCTTGAGCTTGTCGATCTCGGCGCCTTTCTTACCGATAACGATTCCGGGCCGCGCCGTGTGGATATTGATCTTGGCCTTGTTGGCCATGCGCTCGATTTCGATACGCGAGATACCGGCGTGATAGAGCCGCTTCTTGATAAAGTCGCGCAGCTTCAGATCTTCGTGCAAAAGTGCCGCGTAGTCGTGGCTCGAATACCAGCGCGAATCCCAGTTCTCGATCACGCCGAGGCGAAAGCCGCGCGGATGTGTCTTCTGACCCATGCCTTATTCCTTCTCGTCCACGACCACCGTCAGATGGCTCGAGCGTTTGTGAATCGGCGTCGCATGCATATGCGCGCGCGTAATCGAGCGCTTCCAGGTCGGACCGGTGTCGGCGGTGGCGCGCTTGACGTAAAGCTTATCTTCATCGACGTTCTGTTGATCGCGCGCATTGGCAACCGCCGAGAGCAGGGTTTTCGACACGAAGCGCGCCGCCTTCTTGGGCGTGAACTCCAGGATCGAGAGCGCCTGCTCGACGCGCTTGCCGACCACGAGATCGCACACGAGCTTCAGCTTGCGCGGCGAAATCCGGACATGACGATGACGTGCCAGGGCTTCCATTACTCATCAACTCCGAAGATTTAGCGCCCCTGCGGCGGCGCGGCCGGCGCCGCGGCCGACTTCACTTCGCCCTTGCGGTCGCCCGCATGGCCGTGAAAGGTGCGTGTGGGCGAGAACTCGCCGAGCTTGTGACCCACCATGTTCTCGGTGCAATACACGGGCACGAACTTGTGACCGTTGTGGACCGCGAAGGTCAGCCCAATCATGTCGGGCACGATCATCGAGCGGCGCGACCAGGTGCGGATAATCCGCTTGTCGCCCGCGCCCGAGGCAACCTCGACCTTTTTCTTGAGGTGCTCGTCCAGAAACGGGCCTTTTTTTTGTGATCTCATGGTCTAATGCTTCCCGCGCGGCCGGCGGCTCACGATGTACTGATCCGACGGCTTCTTCTTGCGCGTCTTGTAGCCCTTGGCTGGCGTCCCCCACGGCGACTGCGGCTGATTGCCCTTGGAGCGGCCTTCGCCGCCACCGTGCGGATGGTCAACCGGGTTCATCGCGATGCCGCGCACATGACCGCGCTGTCCCATCCATCGCATCCGTCCGGCTTTGCCGATCGAAATATTTTCGTAGTCGAGATTGCCGACCTGGCCGATCGTCGCGCGGCATTCCGCCAGCACCATCCGCTGCTCGCCCGAGGGAAGCTTGAGCAGCGCGAACTTGCCTTCTTTCGCCATCAACTGCGCTTGCGTTCCCGCACCGCGCGCGAGCTGGGCACCGGCGCCCGGCTTCATCTCGATCGCGTGAACGATCGTGCCGACCGGGATATGACGCAGCTTGAGCGCATTGCCAGGCTTGATATCGGCCTTCTCACCGGTTTCGATCTGGGTGCCGACCTTGAGCCCGTCGGGCGCCAGGATGTAGCGCTTCTCGCCGTCGGCGAAATGCAGCAGCGCAATATTCGCCGAACGATTCGGATCGTACTCGAGCGCCGCCACGATGGCCGGCACGCCGTCCTTGTTGCGCTTGAAATCGATAACGCGCAGGCGCCGCTTGTGACCGCCGCCTCGATGACGAATTGTCATGCGGCCGAGATTGTTGCGTCCGCCCGAGCGCTTGACGGGTTTCAGCAGGCTCTTCTCGGGCTCCTTGTTGGTGAGGTCCGAGAAATCGGCAATCTGCATGAAGCGCTGGCCCGGGGTGCGCGGATTTAGCTGAATAACTGCCATCTTAGTCGCTCGTTATACGCCCTCGAAGAATTCGATCCGGTCGCCGTCCTTCAAAGTGACGTACGCTTTCTTCCAATCCATCTGGCGGCCGCGAATCGCGCCCCGGCGCCGCTCCTTGCCCATCTGGTTGAGCGTGCGCACCTTGAGCACCGTGACTTTGAACAGCTGCTCAATCGCCTCGCGGATATGGTCCTTGCTCGCGGCGGCGCGCACGCGGAACACGACCTGGTTGCCCTTGGTGCCGGCGATCGTGCCCTTTTCGGTGATGACCGGCGACATGATGATGCTATCGGGACTCATCGCGCCTCTCCGCCGAGCCGCTCTTCAATTGCCTTGGCGGTCTTGGTCGTCATCACGAGTTCGTCGTAGTTGAGCACGTCGTAAACATTCAGCCCGGCAAGCGCCAACACCTTGTGAGCGGCCAAATTTCGCGCCGCGCGCAGGAACTGCTCTTCGCCATCGCCGAGAATGATCAGGGCATGCTTGACGCCGAGCTTTTCGAGCGCGGCCTTCGCCACCTTGGTCTTGGGCTCCGACAGATCGAGCGATTCGACGACCAGCATCTTGCCGTTCCTGGCGCGATCGGAAATCGCAACGCAGAGCGCCGCACGCCACGCCTTCTTCGGCATCTTGTACGAATAGTCGCGGGGCAAAGGGCCGAAGATCGTTCCGCCGTGACGCCATATCGGGGACCTGGTCGACCCCGCGCGCGCCCGGCCCGTGCCCTTCTGCCGCCACGGCTTGCGTCCGCCGCCCGAGATAAGTCCGCGGGTCTTGGTCGACGCGGTGCCCGCGCGCCGGTTCGCGAGCTGCATCCTGACCGCTTCGTGAAGCAGCGATTCGTGGCCCTCGTGCGCGAAGATCGCGCCGGCGACTTCGAACTCGCCGACCTTTTCGTGCGTAGCCGAAAAGAGCGGCACTTTCACCGAACTAACCTGCTCGCTCATTTCAGGCATTGCTCTTCACCTGTGACTTGCGCCGCGGCCGCGAGGCATGACGAACGACGACGAAGGTTCCTCTCGGTCCCGGAATCGCGCCCGACACCACTATCGCGTTGTCGTCGGGCAAAAGCTCGACCACTTCGAGGTTCTGCACCGTGACGCGCTCGTTGCCCATCTGGCCCGCCATCCTGAGGCCCTTGCGCACGCGGCCGGGATAGGAACGGTTACCGATCGATCCGCCGTGGCGGAAATACTCGTGCGTACCGTGCGAGCCGGGGAATCCTGCGAAGTGATGCCGCCGGATAACGCCCGCGTAGCCCTGACCTCTCGACACGCCTTCGACGTCGATCTGGTCGCCGGCCTTGAACACGTCGCCCGCGGCGATCGCCTGGCCAAGCGTGATCTCAACTTCGCCGCGCCGCTTGAACTCGAGCGACTTCACGCCCGCCGCCACGTTGGCCTTCGCGAAATGGCCGCGCAGTGCGTGGCTGACTCGCGTCAGCTTTCTTTTGCCGAACGTGACCTGCACGGCTTCATAGCCGTCGGTCGGCTCGGTTTTGAGCTGGCTCACAGTGCATGGCCCGAGCGTAATCACACTGGCAGCGCGGACTCGGCCCGCGCCGTCAATCACCTGGGTCATCCCAATTTTCTTGCCGATCAATCCGTTAAGCATCGGCCCTACTCGAGCTTGATCTCGACGTCGACGCCGGCGGCAAGGTCGAGCTTGCCGAGCGCGTCGATCGTCTGCTGCGTCGGCTCGAGCACGTCGAGCAGGCGCTTGTGAGTGCGAATTTCAAAATGCTCGCGCGACTTCTTGTCGACGTGCGGCGAGCGGTTAACTGTGAAACGCTCCACCCGGGTCGGCAGCGGGATCGGTCCAGCCACCCGGCCGCCGGTGCGGCGGATGGTATCGACGATCTCGCGAACCGACTGATCGAGCAGGCGGTAGTCGTACGCCTTAAGACGTATTCGGATCTTCTCGTTCATTCTTCGTACCGCGCTCGATTCCTACGCGTTCAACTCCTAACCAGGTGAAACAGGTTGCTTACTTTGCGATCTCTTACTTTATGATCTTCGCGACCACGCCGGCGCCGACGGTGCGGCCGCCCTCGCGAATAGCGAAGCGCAGTCCCTCGTCCATCGCGACCGGAGTGATCAGCTCGCCAACGATCTTGATGTTATCGCCGGGCATGACCATCTCGGTGCCCTCGGGCAGATTCAGCACGCCCGTGACGTCCGTGGTACGGAAATAAAACTGCGGCCGATAACCGTTGAAGAACGGCGTATGCCGTCCGCCCTCGTCCTTGGTCAGGATGTAGGCCGTAGCCTCGAACTGGGTATGCGGCGTGATCGAGCCGGGCTTGGCCAGCACCTGTCCGCGTTCGACGTCTTCGCGCTTCAGACCGCGCAGCAACACGCCGACGTTGTCTCCAGCCTGGCCTTCATCGAGCAGCTTGCGGAACATTTCGACGCCGGTCACTACAGTCTTCTGCGTGTCCTTGAAGCCTACGATCTCGACTTCCTCGCTGACCTTGACCGCGCCTTTTTCGATACGTCCCGTGACGACGGTGCCGCGGCCGGAGATCGAGAACACGTCTTCGATCGGCATCAGGAATGGCTTCTCGATCTCGCGCTTGGGCTGCGGCACGTAGTTGTCGACCGCGTCCATCAGCTCGAGAATCGGCTTGCAGTTGGCGCAGTCTTCCTTGCCGCATCCGCAGTTGAGCGCGTTGAGCGCGCTGCCGCGAATCACGGGGACATCGTCGCCGGGATAGTCGTACTTCTTCAAAAGGTCGCGGACTTCGAGCTCGACCAGGTCGAGGAGCTCGGGGTCATCAACCATATCGACCTTGTTCATGAACACGACGATCGAAGGCACGCCGACCTGGTGGGCGAGCAGGATATGCTCGCGGGTCTGCGGCATCGGGCCGTCGTTGGCGCCGACCACCAGGATCGCGCCGTCCATCTGCGCCGCGCCGGTGATCATGTTCTTGATGTAGTCGGCGTGGCCCGGGCAATCGACGTGAGCATAGTGCCGCTTGGCGGTTTCGTATTCGACGTGCGCGATCGCGATCGTGATACCACGCTCGCGCTCTTCAGGCGCCTTGTCGATCTTGTCGAAGGCCATGAACTCGGCAAGCTTCTTCGATGCCAGCACCTTGGTAATCGCCGCGGTTAACGTGGTTTTGCCGTGGTCGATATGGCCGATGGTGCCGACGTTGGCGTGCGGCTTGGTGCGTTCAAACTTAGCCTTGCCCATGTTCTTCCCTCCGAATTAGGAGCATCTCCTTAACTGGTTCTGATCACGACGCTTTCTTGGTCGCCGTGAGTTCCTCAAAAATGTTCTGCGGCACCGCTTCATAGGCGCCGAACTGCATCGTGTAATTGGCGCGGCCCTGCGTCATCGAACGCAGCCGCGTCGCGTAACCAAACATCGTGGCGAGCGGCACCCGCGCTTCGATCACCTGCGCGCCGGCACGGGTCTCCATGTCGAGCACCTTGCCGCGCCGCGAGCTGAGATCGCCGATCACGTCGCCCATGAATTCCTGCGGCGTCACGACTTCGACGTCCATCACAGGCTCGAGCATGACCGGCTGAGCCTTCTCGCAGCATTCCTTGAATGCCATCGAGCCCGCGATCTTGAACGCGAGTTCCGACGAATCGACTTCGTGATACTTGCCGTCGAGCACGGTCGCCTTGATATCGACCATCGGATAGCCCGCGACGACGCCGTTTTCCATCGCTTCCTGCACGCCGTCTTCGATCGCCGGAATGAAGTTGCGAGGGATGGAGCCGCCCTTGGTCGCATCGACGAATTCGAATCCGCTGCCCTTGCCGAGCGGCTCGATCAAAAGCTCGACGACGCCGAACTGGCCGTGACCGCCGCTCTGGCGCACGAACTTGCCCTCGGCCTCCGATGCCTTGCGAATCGTCTCGCGATACGCAACCTGCGGCTTGCCGATATTCGCATCGACCTTGAACTCGCGCAGCATACGATCGACGATAATTTCAAGATGCAGCTCGCCCATCCCGGAGATCAGCGTCTGCGCCGTTTCCTTGTTCACGCTCACGCGGAACGACGGGTCTTCCTTGGCCAGCTTCTGGAGCGCTTCGGAAAGCTTCTCCTGGTCGGCCTTGGTCTTAGGCTCGATCGCGATCTGGATAACGGGCTCGGGGAACTCGATCGACTCAAGGACGATCGGCTGTCCCGGATCGCACAGCGTGTCGCCAGTCGTGGTGTCGCGCAGACCGACGGCGCAAATATCGCCCGCGTAAATCTCGGTCAGCTCTTCGCGCTTGTTCGCGTGCATCTTGAAGATACGGCCGATACGCTCGCGCTTCTGCTTGGTCGAGTTGAGCACCGCCACGCCGCTTTCGAGCTTGCCCGAATAGACGCGCAGGAAGGTCAGCGTGCCGAGATACGGATCGGTCATGATCTTGAAGGCGAGCGCGGCAAACGGCGCGTCATCGCGCGGCCATCGTTCTTCAACCTTGTCATCGACCTTGCCGATAACAGGCGGTAGATCGAGCGGCGACGGCAGAAAATCGATGACGGCGTCGAGCATCGGCTGCACGCCCTTGTTCCGAAACGCGGTGCCGCACAGCACCGGCGTCACGAACATCTTTAAAGTGGCGGCGCGCACCGCGGCCCTGAGCGCCTCGTCGTCGGGCTGCTTGCCCTCGAGGTAGAGCTCCATCAGATGCTCGTCGTGATCGGCGAGCGTCTCGATCATCTTGTCGCGCCATCCGGCCGCCGTCTCTTTGAGATCGTCGGGAATTTCGTCGATGCGATATTCGGCGCCAAGCGCATCGCTGTCCCAAATCAACGCCTTCATCGTGATCAGATCGATGACGCCTCGGAACTTTTCTTCGGCGCCGATCGGATACTGAATCGGCAGCGGCGTCGCCTTCAGCTTGTCGCGCATCTCCTGTACGACGCGCTCGAACTCGGCGCCCACGCGATCCATCTTGTTGACGAACGCGACGCGCGGCACGCGATACTTGTCAGCCTGACGCCACACGGTCTCGGACTGCGGCTCGACGCCGCCGACCGCGCAGAACACCGCGACCGCGCCGTCGAGGACGCGCAGCGAGCGCTCGACTTCGATCGTGAAATCGACGTGACCCGGCGTATCGATGATGTTGATACGATGGTCCTTCCAAAAGCAGGTCGTGGCGGCCGAGGTTATCGTGATACCGCGCTCCTGCTCCTGCACCATCCAATCCATCGTCGCGGTGCCTTCGTGCACCTCGCCGATCTTGTAGTTGATGCCGGTGTAGAAAAGGACACGCTCGGTGGTCGTGGTTTTGCCCGCATCGATGTGGGCCATGATCCCGATATTGCGGACCCGTTCTATTGGCGTCTGCCGAGGCATAAAAACAGCCTTTGGTTACTCTCGAATTACCAGCGGTAGTGCGCGAACGCGCGGTTGGCGTCCGCCATACGATGAGTGTCTTCGCGTTTCTTAACTGCGCCGCCGCGATTCGCCGCGGCTTCGAGGATTTCCGCCGCCAGCCGCTCCGCCATCGACTTCTCGCCACGTGCACGCGCTGCGGTAACCAACCAGCGCATCGCGAGTGAGTTGCGGCGTACCGGCCGAACCTCGACCGGAACCTGGTAGTTGGCGCCGCCGACGCGGCGCGAACGAACTTCGACCGCCGGACGAACGTTCTCGAGCGCGCGCTTGAAGACGACCAGACCGTCTTCCTTGGAGCGAGTGGCGACGACGTCGAGCGCGCCATAGAAAATGTTCTCGGCGAGCGACTTCTTGCCCCGCTCCATGACAACGTTCATGAACTTCGCCACGGTGCGATCGTGATACTTGGGATCGGCCGGAACTTCCCGGACGCGAATTTGGCCTTTACGCGACATATGATTACTTAGGCTTCTTCGATCCGTACTTGGAGCGGCCCTTCTTGCGCTCCTGCACGCCGATTGAATCGAGCGTACCGCGGATCACGTGATAGCGAACGCCGGGCAGATCGCGCACGCGGCCGCCGCGGATCAACACGACCGAGTGCTCCTGCAAATTGTGGCCGACGCCGGGGATATAGGTATTAACCTCGATCCCGTTGGAGAGCCTGACGCGCGCAACCTTGCGCAGCGCCGAGTTGGGCTTCTTGGGCGTCGTGGTCTTGACCTGCGTGCAGACGCCGCGTTTCTGCGGCGAGCCCTGCAACGCACGGGCCTTGACCTTGTAGCGCTTCTTGACGCGCGCCTGGCGTATCAACTGGTTAATCGTCGGCACGTTACTTTTCCGTTCTCTCTCGTCGTAACCGCGCGCCCGCAAAAGGAGCCTTCTTCACTCACGCATCGCGCTCACGGGAGCGCATCTTCAGCAGGCTTTGCTTAGGTAAGGGCGCGGTTGTTCAAACAAACCCCCCAAGGGCAGAAGCGCCCTTGGGGGAAACAGTATATCTACGGTACGGCAGGGCGGCTGTCAATCACCGCCCGGCGCCACCCGGAGCCACGGCGGCCGGAAGCTCAGTTTTTTCGAGATCTTCCGCCTGCTCGGACCCTTCGACCTTCACCACCATCTGGTTGTAGCTCGGGAGTCCCGTGCCCGCCGGTATCAACCGGCCCATGATCACGTTCTCCTTGAGTCCAACGAGACGGTCTATCTTGCCATTGATCGCCGACTCAGTCAGCACGCGCGTAGTTTCCTGGAACGACGCCGCCGAGATGAAGCTCTCCGTCGAGAGCGACGCCTTCGTGATACCGAGGAGAAGCGGTTCCGCAATCGCGGGCTCGCCACCCTTGGTCAACACGCGTCCATTCTCTTCGTCGAAGCGCCACTTCTCGACCTGGTCGCCGACCAGGAAATCGGTGTCACCCACTTCCTTGATTCGGACGCGACGCAGCATCTGCCGCACGATCACTTCGATGTGCTTGTCGTTGATACGCACGCCCTGGAGGCGGTAGATCTCCTGGATTTCATCGACCAGGTACTTCGCCAGCGCCTTCTCGCCGAGGATCGTCAGGATGTCATGCGGATTCGACGAGCCTTCCATCAGAGGCTCGCCGGCCTTGATCATGTCGCCCTCGTGAACGCCGATATGCTTGCCCTTGGGGATCAGGTACTCGCGCGGTTCGCCGACTTCGGGCGTCACGACGACCTTGCGCTTGCCCTTGGTATCCTTGCCGAAGGAGACCTGGCCGTCGATTTCCGAGATGACAGCGAACTCCTTGGGCTTGCGCGCTTCGAACAACTCCGCGACGCGCGGCAGACCACCGGTGATGTCCTTGGTCTTGGTCGTTTCGCGCGGGATCTTGGCCAGGATGTCTCCCGCTTTGACGGGAGTGCCCTCAGGGATGTTGATATAGGCCCCGACGGGCAGGAAGTATCGCGCAACGTTGTTCGAGTTGGGCAGCTTGGCAGTCTTGTTGGTCTCGTCCTTGATCGAGATACGCGGGCGCGCGTCGAGATCCTTGAACTCGACGATAACGTTGGAACGCGCGCCGGTGCGTTCATCGACGCGTTCCTCCATCGTTTTGCCCTCGGCGATATCGCCGTACTTCGCGATACCGGGGACTTCGGTGATGATCGGCGTCGTGTACGGATCCCATTCGGCGATAAGCTCGTTGGCCGACACGTCGTCGCCTTCGTGCTTGTAGAGCTTGGCGCCGTAAACCAGTGGATAGCGCTCGCGCTCGCGCTCGCGCGTCACTCCGTCTTCGCCCTTGACGCGCGCCGCGATCACGACTTCGCCGTGCCGCGACATCACAACCCAGGTCTTGCGGCCGCCCTTGGCCTCCTCGGCGTTCTTCACTTCGACGAGGTTGACGCCGTGCAGGCGCACGACACCTTCGTTGCGCACTTCGAGCGTGGTCTGCTCGGCGCGCCGGCTCGCGGTACCGCCGATATGGAAGGTCCGCATCGTGAGCTGCGTGCCAGGCTCGCCGATCGACTGCGCGGCAATAATTCCGATCGCTTCGCCGAGGTTAACCTGGTGTCCACGGCCGAGATCGCGGCCGTAGCATTTCACGCATACGCCCTGGCGCGACTGGCAGGTGAGCACCGACCGGATCTTGGTCCGCTCGACGCCGCCGTCCTCGATACGCCGCACCTTGTCCTCGTCGATCATCTCGTTGGCGCTGACCAGCACTTCGCCGGTGAACGGATCGCGCACCTCTTCGAGCGCGACGCGTCCCAGCACGCGGTCGCCGAGTGCCTCGATGATCTCGCCGCCCTCGACCAGCGGCGCCATGTCGATACCGTCGAGCGTGCCGCAATCGTCCTCGGTGATAATCGAGTCCTGCGCCACGTCAACCAGCCGCCGCGTCAGGTAACCTGAGTTGGCGGTTTTGAGCGCCGTGTCGGCGAGACCTTTGCGCGCCCCGTGGGTCGAGGTGAAGTACTCACCGACCGTCAGACCTTCGCGGAAGTTCGCCGTGATCGGCGTCTCGATAATTTCGCCCGACGGCTTCGCCATCAGACCGCGCAGTCCCGCGAGCTGACGTATCTGCTGCTCGGAGCCGCGCGCGCCGGAGTCGGCCATGATGAAGATCGGATTGAATGACGGTCCCGAAACTTCCTTGCCGTCCTTGTCCTTGCCGAAGACCTGGGTCGAGAGGCCTTTGATAACGGCGCCGCCGATCTGGTCCTGAACGTCGGCCCAGATGTCGACAACCTTGTTGTAGCGCTCGCCGTCGGTGATCACGCCGTTGTTGTACTGCTGCTGAATCTCGCTGACTTCCTTGCGCGCGCTGTCCAGCAGATGCGCCTTCTGGCTCGGAATCGTCATGTCCTTGATGGAGATGGAAATTCCGGCCTTGGTCGCGAACTCGTAGCCGATATCCTTCAGGCGGTCGGCGAAGATGACCGTCGATTTGTTGCCGGAGCGGCGATACACGGTATCGATCAGGTTGCCGAGCTCCTTCTTCTTCATGGTCTTGTTGACCTCGGCGAAGGGGAGCTCGTCCGGAACGATCTCATAGAGCAGCACGCGGCCGACCGTCGTCGTAATACGCTCGTAGACGGGAACTGGCGGCTGCTTGGACTTGCCCTTGCCGTTGGGCGCGGCAGTCTCGGCGCCTTCGGCCATCCGCGGCGTCATGCGCACGATTACCTTCGCATGCAAATCGACTTCGCCGTGATCGTAGGCGATCCGGACTTCGTCGGGGCTCGCGAAGAACTTGCCGTCGCCCTGCGCCAGCGGCTTCTCGCGCGTCATGTAATAGAGCCCCAGCACCATGTCCTGGGTCGGCACGATAACCGGCTTGCCCGACGCTGGTGACAGGATGTTATTGGTCGACATCATGAGCGCGCGCGATTCGACCTGCGCTTCGATCGAGAGCGGCACGTGCACCGCCATCTGATCGCCGTCGAAGTCGGCGTTGTAGGCGACGCAGACCAGCGGATGAAGCTGGATGGCCTTGCCCTCGATCAGCACCGGCTCGAACGCCTGGATACCAAGCCGATGCAGCGTCGGCGCGCGGTTGAGCAGCACCGGATGCTCGCGGATAACCTCGTCGAGGATATCCCAAACGTCCTTGCCCTCTTTCTCGACCATCTTCTTGGCGCTCTTGATGGTCGTGACGTAGCCCTTTTCCTCGAGCTTGTTGTAGATGAACGGCTTGAACAGCTCGAGCGCCATCTTCTTGGGCAGTCCGCACTGATGCAGCCGGAGCTCGGGGCCGACGACGATTACCGAGCGGCCCGAGTAATCGACGCGCTTGCCGAGCAGGTTCTGCCGGAAACGTCCCGACTTGCCCTTGAGCATGTCGGAGAGCGACTTCAGCGGACGCTTGGACGGACCCGTGATCGCGCGGCCGCGGCGGCCGTTATCGAACAGCGCATCGACCGCTTCCTGCAGCATCCGCTTTTCGTTGCGGATAATGATGTCGGGCGCGTTCAGCTCGATAAGCCGCTTCAACCGGTTGTTGCGGTTGATAACCCGGCGATACAGATCGTTGAGATCGGATGTGGCAAAGCGGCCGCCGTCGAGCGGAACCAGAGGACGCAGATCCGGCGGAATGACCGGCAGGATCGTGAGAATCATCCACTCGGGCTTGTTGCCCGACTCGCGGAACGCGTTGACGACTTTGAGCCGCTTGGCGACTTTTTTCCGCCGCGCCTCGCTCGCCGTAGATTTCATCTCGGCGCGCAGTTCTTCGGAGAGCTGATCGAGACCGAGCTGACCGAGCAGGCCGCGCACGGCCTCGGCGCCCATCTCGGCCTTGAAGCCGTCGGCATACTGCTCGCGCGCCTCGCGATACTTGCGCTCGGTGAGGAGCTCTTTGTATTGCAGCGGCGTCTCGCCCGCGTCGGTCACGACGTAGCACTCGAAGTAGAGAACCTTTTCGAGTTCCTTGAGCGTCATGTCGAGCAGGGTGCCGATACGCGAGGGCAGCGAGCGCAGGAACCAGATGTGCGCGACGGGCGCGGCCAGGTCGATATGACCCATGCGCTCGCGCCGCACCTTGGACTGAATAACTTCGACGCCGCACTTTTCGCAGACGACGCCGCGATGGCGCATGCGCTTGTACTTGCCGCAGTTACATTCGTAGTCCTTGGTCGGCCCGAAAATCTTTGCGCAGAACAAGCCGTCGCGTTCGGGCTTGAACGTGCGATAGTTAATCGTCTCGGGCTTCTTCACCTCGCCATGCGACCACGACCGGATCATTTCCGGCGACGCGATCGAAATCCGGATCGCGTTGAACGCCAGCGGGTTCTTGGGCTTCTCAAATACGCCGAAGAGATCTTCCATCTATAACTCCCTGGGCTTCGGCCCCTATGCCCTTTGCGGCTGCTCGAGCAGCTCCATATTCAGACACAACGACTGTAGTTCCTTGACCATGACGTTGAACGATTCCGGTAGTCCGGGCTCGAGCGTGTTCTCGCCCTTGACGATCGCCTCGTACATCCTGGTCCGTCCCGCCACGTCGTCGCTTTTAACTGTCAGCATCTCCTGGAGCGTGTAGGCGGCGCCGTAAGCTTCGAGAGCCCACACTTCCATTTCTCCCAGCCGCTGACCGCCGAACTGCGCCTTACCGCCCAGCGGCTGCTGGGTGACGAGGCTGTACGGGCCAGTCGAGCGGGCGTGGATCTTGTCCTCGACCAGGTGATGCAATTTCATCATGTACATCACGCCGACCGTGACCGGCTGCTCGAAAGAGAGTCCGGTGCGGCCGTCGTAGAGCGTCGCCTGTCCGCTCTCGGGCAGCTCGGCGCGCTTGAGCAACTGGAAAATTTCCTCTTCGCGCGCGCCGTCGAAAACGGGTGACGCGGTATGAACTCCCGCCAGCGCCTTTCCTGCGAGTTTGAACACGTCGGGATCAGGCAGGTCGTCGATGAACTCGTGGCTCTCCTTGTCCGGATAGACTTCCTTGAGCCGCTTCTTCATCTGGGTGACTGTCACGCCCGCCTTGAGATCACGCTCGATTATGCGGCCAAGCTCACGCGCCGCCCATCCGAGATGCGTCTCGAGGATCTGGCCGACGTTCATCCGCGAGGGCACGCCGAGCGGATTGAGCACGATGTCGACCGGCGTTCCGTCGGCCAGACACGGCATATCTTCCTCGGGCAGGATTCGTGAGAGCACGCCCTTGTTGCCATGCCGCCCCGCCATCTTGTCGCCAACCTGGAGGCGGCGCTTGATAGCGACAAACACCTTGATCATCTTGATAACGCCCGGTGCGAGCTCGTCGCCCGCCTTCAGGCGCTCGACCTTCTGGCCGTAGTAGCTCTGCACGGCCTCGACGTTGGAGGTCATCGCAGTGATCGCTTGCTGCGCTTCGGCCTGCGAGGTTTCGTTCTCGACGCGGACGAGACTCCACATCGTGGGCGTCAGGTTTTCGATATCTTCCGCGCTGATCGGATCGCCCTTGGCGAACAGCTGATGCCGATCGCTCGGGTCATCAGACATGATACGCGCGGCGAGCTTCTTGCCGCCCAGGATCCGCTTCAGCTTGCGCAGCGTTTCCTGGCGGATGATGCGGATTTCCTCGCCCTCGTCCTGCTTCAAGCGCTCGGCCTCGAGCACTTCGATTTCCTGCGTGCGCTCATCCTTGGCGACGCCGCGGCGCGAGAACACGCGCGCATCGATCACGGTGCCTTCGACGCCCGGCGGCACACGCAGACTGGTGTCGCGGACTTCGCCCGCTTTCTCGCCGAAGATCGCACGCAACAGCTTTTCTTCGGGGCTGAGCTGCGTCTCGCCTTTGGGCGTGATCTTGCCGACCAGGATATCGCCCGGTCGAACCTCGGCGCCGATTCGGATGATACCGCTGGTGTCGAGATCCTTGAGCGCTTCTTCGCCGACGTTCGGAATATCGCGCGTGATTTCTTCAGGCCCGAGCTTGGTGTCGCGCGCGATACATTCGAACTCCTCGATATGGACCGAAGTGAAGAGGTCTTCCTTGACGACGCGCTCGGAAATCAGGATCGAGTCTTCGAAGTTGTAACCGCCCCACGGCATGAACGCGACCAGCACGTTGCGGCCGAGCGCGAGCTCGCCCATGTCGGTCGAAGGACCGTCGGCCAGCACGTCGCCCGCCTTCACGCGCTCGCCTTTGACGACGATCGGGCGCTGGTTGATGCAGGTGTTCTGGTTAGAGCGCTGATACTTGATGAGGTTGTAGATATCAACGCCCGCATCGCGCAAATCCTTGCTCTGCTTGTCGGCGCGCACGACGATTCGCTCCGCATCGACGCTCTCAACCGTACCGTCGCGCCGCGCGACCACAGTGACGCCCGAGTCGCGGCCGACGGTGCCTTCGAGGCCGGTGCCGACCAGGGGTGCGTCGGTCTTGAGCAGCGGAACCGCCTGGCGCTGCATGTTCGATCCCATGAGCGCGCGGTTGGCGTCGTCGTTTTCGAGGAACGGGATAAGTGACGCCGCAACCGACACGAGCTGGTTGGGCGACACGTCCATGTATTGGACATCCTCGGCGCGCGCCATCGTGAACTCGCCGCCGATTCGCGCCGACACTTGCTCGGTCTGGAAGCGCCCGTGCGCATCGATCGGAGCGTTGGCCTGCGCGATGACCTTGTCTTCCTCGTCCAGCGCGGAGAGGTAGAGGATTCGATCGGTGACGCGGCTGTTTTCGACTTCGCGATATGGCGTCTCGATAAAGCCGAAATCGTTGACTCGCGCATACGTCGAGAGCGCCGCGATTAGTCCGATATTCGGACCCTCGGGCGTTTCAATCGGGCATACCCGGCCGTAATGCGTCGGATGAACGTCGCGGACTTCGAATCCCGCGCGCTCGCGCGTAAGACCTCCAGGTCCGAGTGCGGAGAGACGCCGCTTGTGCGCGATCTCCGACAGCGGATTGGTCTGGTCCATGAACTGCGAGAGCTGCGACGAGCCGAAAAATTCCTTGATAACGGCAGAGGCTGGCTTGTAGTTGACCAGCTCCTGCGGCATCAGGGTTTCGATGTCCTGCAGGCTCATCCGCTCTTTGATCGCGCGCTCCATGCGCACGAGGCCGATACGGAACTGGTTCTCGACCAGCTCGCCGACCGCACGCACGCGGCGATTCCCGAGATGGTCGATATCGTCGACCTGGCCGATACCATTCTTGAGATCCATCAGGTAGCGCACGACTTCGAGGATATCCTCGCGACGCAGCGTGCCCTGCTCGAGCGGAACGTCAACCTTGAGCTTGTGATTCAGCTTCAGGCGTCCGACGCGCGACAGGTCATAGCGCTCCGGATTGAAGAACAGGTTGTTGAAGAACGTGGTCGCCGTGTCCATCGTGGGCGGATCGCCCGGACGCAACCGACGATAGATTTCGAGCATCGCCTCTTCAGGCGTGCCGAGCTTATCCTGCGCGAGCGTCAGCCGCAGCGGTCCGCCACCGGGCAGGTCCTCGGTGAACAGGACTTCGACTTTCTTGACGCCGGCGGTCTTGAGCTTCTCGAGGGTCTCCTCGGTCAGCTCGTCGTTGACGGCGACCAGCACCTCGCCGGTGTTTGAATCGACGATATCGTGAGCCGACACGCGGCCTACCACTTCGTCGAGCGCCACCGGAACTTCATTGACCTTGGCCGCTTCGAGCGCGCGGACGATGGCCTTGTTGAACTTGCGGCCTTCACGCGCCAGCACGTCGCCGCTCTTGGGATCTTTCACATCGCGCGAAACGCGCGCGCCCAGAAGCTGTTCGGGGATAAACTGCTTGGCGTACTGCTGCTTGTCGAGAAGGATAACGTCCTTCTTGTAGTAATAGTTGAGAAGATCTTCGGTCGTCATCCCGAGCGCGCGCAGCAGCACCGTCGCCGGAAACTTGCGGCGGCGATCGATACGGACGTAGAGCACGTCGCGCGGATCGAATTCGAAATCGATCCAGCTTCCGCGGTATGGAATGACGCGGGCCGAGTAGAGCAGCTTGCCCGTGGAATGGGTGCGGCCCTTGTCGTGCTCGAAGAACACTCCGGGCGAGCGATGGAGCTGCGAGACGATGACGCGCTCGGTGCCGTTCACCATGAAGGTGCCGTTGCCGGTCATGAGCGGGATCTCGCCGAAGTAGACTTCCTGCTCCTTGACGTTCTTGATCTGGCGGCGGCCGCCTTCAACGTCCCAGATAACGAGCTGGATCTTCACCTTGATCGGCGCGGCGTAAGTCATGCCGCGCTGATGGCATTCTTCGACGTCGTACTTGGGCTGGCCGAGATCGTAGGCGACGAATTCGAGCGAGGCGGTCTCGTTGAAATCTTTAATCGGGAAAACCGACTTGAAGACTGCCTGCAGACCCGTGTCCTGCCGATCTTCGGCGGATACGCCGGCCTGCAGAAACTCGTCGTACGAGCGCTTCTGAATCTCGATAAGATTCGGGATCTCGATGATCTTCTTGATCTTGCCGAAACTGCGGCGGACACGAAGATTGCTCGTAACCTGCGTCTGAGCCATTACAAAACCTCGCTATGGCGTAGCAACGGATGCTGCCCGGCCATCGAGCGGTAAAAGCCGTGGGCGCAGGGATATCCCCCGCACCCGCGGCATCCTAAAAATTTTTCCATCTGAAGACCGCGCAACATCCAAGCGTGCCCGCGATCTTCGTCAGGGTAGTCGTACGCCAAAAAGACTCCTACTTCAGCTCCACACTGCCGCCCGCTTCTTCAATCTTCTTCTTGATATCCTCGGCCTCGGCCTTGGCGATTCCTTCCTTGACCGGCTTCGGCGCGCCATCGACGAGATCCTTGGCCTCTTTGAGACCAAGACCCGTGATTTCGCGGACGACCTTGATGACCTGGATCTTCTTGTCGCCCGAACCGGTGAGCACGACCGTAAATTCGGTCTGCTCAGCCGCGGCCGCTGGAGCCGCTGCACCCCCTGCGGGTGCCGCCGCGACGGCCATGGGAGCCGCGGCGGATACGCCGAGTTCCTCTTCGAGTTCTTTTACCAGAGCCGCCGCATCGAGCAGGCTCAGGTTCTTCAAGTAATCCTTAACCTGATCGCGGCTAAGCTGTGCTTCTGACATTTACCTTCTCTCCTCAGTCACCCGGGACGATGTGGGAGCGCCCCATGAGTATTGACGAAAACGTATTCAATCCATCCGCGGCCGCGAGCGCTCCGACACCCGCCGCGCGAATCAAAATCCATCTCTTACGATGCGGGCGTCTCCGCCGCAGGTTCCGCAGCAGCTTGCGCTGCAGCCGGCGCCTCGCCGCCGCCGTTCTTCTTGCCAATCGCGTCGATGAGCCGCGCGAGTGCCGTGCCGGGCTCGTTGAGCAGCCTGACCAGGTGTGTCGCCGGAGCCTGCAACAGCCCGAGCAACTGCGCCAGGATCACCTCACGCGGCGGCATCGTCGCCAGCGCCTGCACTTCTTCGACCGTGATCGCTTTGCCGCCCAGCACGCCGCCGCGCAGTTTCAGCTTGTCGCCGAACTCGCGCAGGTTGCTGAAGGTCTTGGCGAGCTCGACGGGATCGTCATAGCTGACGATAATCCCAACCTGGCCGCCGAGATTGGTGTCGAGCCCCTCGTAAGCCGTGCCCTTGATCGCACGCCGCACCAGAGTGTTCTTCGCCACGCGCATCTCGCCGCGCACCGCGCGAAAGCGCCGGCGGATCTCGGTCGATTCACCCGCGGTCATCCCGCGATACTCCGAAATGAGTGCGATACTGGCGCGGCCGAAACTATCGTTGAGCTTCTCGACCAGTGCCGTCTTGTCCTGCTTCTTCATCTGCCTTTACCGCCGATCAAGCCGCTGCCGCGACGACCTTGTTCGCCGAAGCCGGCTCGATGCGGACCCCGGGGCCCATCGTCGAGGACAGCGCGACGCTCTTGATGTAGTTGCCCTTGGCGCTCGCGGGCTTCGAGCGAATGATCGCCGTCAGGATCGCGCGCGCGTTGTCACCGAGCTTCTCGGTACCGAAGCTCATCTTGCCGATTCGCGCATGAACGACGCCGGCCTTGTCGACGCGATAGTCGACCTTACCGGCTTTGATCTCGCCGACCGCCTTGGCCACGTCGAAGGTAACGGTGCCGACCTTGGGATTCGGCATCAGGCCGCGAGGGCCCAGAATCTTACCGATACGGCCGACCTGCGCCATCATGTCAGGCGTCGCGATCACGCGATCGAAGTCGAGCCAGTTCTCTTCCTGGATCTTTTTGATGATCTCGTCGCCGCCGACAAAGTCAGCGCCCGCCTCTTTGGCTTCGCGCTCCTTCTCGCCCTTGGCGACCACGAGCACGCGCGCCACGCTGCCGGTGCCGTGAGGCAACACGACGGTGCCGCGGACGTTCTGATCAGCCTGACGTGGATCGACACCGAGGCGCACCGCGATCTCGATGGTCTCGTCGAACTTCGCGACCTTATTGTCGGCCACGATCTGGATCGCTTCTTCGAGGCCGTAATGCTTGTCGCGATCGATCTTCTTGGCCGCTTCGCTGTATTTCTTGCCTGCCATGTTGGCGGTTCCCCTAGTCGATTACGTCGATACCCATCGAGCGCGCCGTGCCCGAGACGGTCTTCACTGCAGCTGCGAGATCGGCGGCCGTCAGGTCCTTGATCTTGGTCTTGGCGATTTCCTCGACCTGGCTGCGCGAGACTTTGCCGACCTTGTTCTTGTTCGGCGTCGGCGAGCCCTTGTCGAGCCCGGCCGCTTTCAGAAGCAAGACCGACGCGGGCGGGCTCTTGGTGATGAAAGTGAACGATCGGTCGGCATAGACCGTGACGATCACCGGGATCACCAGACCCTGCATCGCTTGAGTCTGGGCGTTGAACGCCTTGCAGAACTCCATGATATTGACGCCGCGCTGGCCGAGCGCGGGCCCGACCGGAGGAGAGGGATTAGCCGCTCCGCCCGGGATTTGAAGCTTGATTGAACCGACTACCTTTTTCGCCACTTGCTTTCCGTTTCCTGCTCGCGAGGCTAAACGCCGCCTGCCGCGCCCGAAGTGCGGCGCACAAGCGGCCTTAGAGCTATCGCGTCTAGGCTTTCTCTACCTGCACAAAATCGAGTTCGACCGGCGTCGCGCGGCCGAAAATTGAGATCAGTACCCGCACCTTGCCCTTTTCGGGCTTCACTTCTTCGACCGTTCCGTTGAAATCCTGGAACGGACCGTCGACTACCTTGACCGATTCGCCAACCTCGAACAGCACCTTGGGCTTGGGGCGCAGCGCGCCCTCCTCCATCTGCTGCGTGATCTCGCGGACCTCGGATTCCGGCACTTCGGGCGGGTTGGTCGAATGCCCGACGAAGCCGGTGATCTTGGGCGTGTTCTTGATAACGTGCCAGGTTTCCTCGTCGAGCTGCATGTTGACGAAGATATAGCCCGGGAAGAACTTGCGATTGGAAATCTTGCGCTGGCCGCCCTTGCCGAGCTCCTGCACGCGTTCGACCGGCACCAGGACCTCGCCGATCTTCTCTTCCATGTGCAGCGAGCGCACCCGCTCCTCGAGCGCGGCCTTGGCCTTATGCTCGTAGCCCGAGTACGTGTGCACCACGTACCACTTCTTATTGGCGGGCGCGTTCGTTTGGATTGCCGCTTCGTCCATTCTAATTAGAGCGTCGCTCTCAAAAATGCTTTCAGCCGTTCGCCGGTCCTAGCCTAAAAGCTGGCGGACCGCGCGCACGGCAACGTAATCAATCAGGCCGAGCCACAGAGCCATTACGAACGTCAGTCCGACCACGACGACCGTGGCCTGCATGGTCTCCTTGGGCGACGGGTAGTGGACCTTCGAAAGCTCGATCCACGCTTCCTTCAAAAAGCTGATGCCCTGATTGAGGTAACTCTTTAGGCTATCCATTTTTCGCTCTCAAAGCAAGGGTTAGGCCACTTGTGGCGGGTCAGGCAGGATTCGAACCTGCAACCCTCGGATTTGGAGTCCGATGCTCTGCCAATTAGAGCTACTGGCCCTCCGCAGGCGGCCATCCGTGCCCTAAATCTTGCTTTCCTTGTGAACCGTATGGGTCCGGCAGCTCGGACAAAACTTTTTGATTGCAAACTTGTCCGTCTGCTTCTTCTTGTTTTTGCTGGTGGTGTAGTTGCGGCGTTTGCAGCCGTCGCACGCCAACCCGATTAAATCTCGCATCGTCTTACCTGATCATTGTAGCGCGCCGCTCGTCGCGACACGAAAGCTTCAAAGCCCACGACGGGATTCGAACCCGTGACCTCTTCCTTACCAAGGAAGTGCTCTACCGACTGAGCTACATGGGCATCGTTTTTCGTCGAGCCATTCTCGCGTCTCAGCCGGCTTGGTTTGGAGCGGGAAACGGGACTCGAACCCGCGACCCCGAGCTTGGAAGGCTCGCGCTCTACCAACTGAGCTATTCCCGCTCACCTCGCCGGTCAACCATCGCCAAATTGGTGGAGAGGGGAGGATTCGAACCTCCGTAGGCTATCGCCGGCAGATTTACAGTCTGCTCCCTTTGGCCACTCGGGTACCTCTCCGTGAACCAGGCCAATCTCGAGCCGTATCATTGCCGATGAAAGCCGATGGCGAGAATTGAACTCGCAACCTACTGATTACAAGTCAGTTGCTCTACCTTTGAGCTACATCGGCAAACGACGGTAAAGGGAGAAAGCTATCCGCAGCATACCAGACTGTCAAGCATGGCGCGATAAGGGGTGTATTTCTTGCATTATTTGCCCCCCGACGCGCCGTTCCGAGCGCTAGCCATGCCCTCCGCCGAGGATTCCGCCGAGCCATCCAGCGATCCGCGACAGCCGCTCCGGGAATGCCGCCCCGAGCAGCACCATGATCGGTATCAGGGCATGAGTCGCGATTTGCAGCACCAGCGTCGAGTTCCAGTTGAGCGCTCCCGGCGTCGTTCCTGAGATCAGGCTGAGAACCCGCTCCCGGTTCATCGACAGGAACATCCAGGTCGTCGAGCCAGCGCCGGCGATCACGAGCGCCCAGCCAAACCACAACAAGTCGTCGCCGTAGGGGAACGGATACGAGCTCGCCGCCATCAGCATCAGCAGCACCGCCAGCGTGGACGAGATCGCAAGCGTCCTCAGATGCGGGATCACGGCGCGCAGCAAATCGACGACCCGAGTCGCGACATATGCCTCCCCAAGGGCGACCAGCTCCTGCTCCTTGTCCCATGCCGCGTCGGCGCCCGGATCGATCTCGCGCCATCCGGGCTCGCAGATATAAGCGACCGCGCGGCTCATCGCACCCGCCTCGTGCTCGGCGTCGCGCCGCTTCCTTATCTCCTCGCGCCACTCGCCCTGCGCGTTGGCTTCAAGCGTCTTGCGAACACCGCGCTCCGTGTCAGAAATCGCGTCGCCGAGCCGCGCACGGCTCTCGCGCAGCCGCGATGCGACGGCGCCGGCCGCATGCTCATCACACGGATACTTTTCGATCGCGCGCGCGTAGTGGAGTCCAGCCTCGAGCGGCACCATCGTCGCGGTTGCCGAGAGCAGATCGATAGTTGACGCCTTCTCGCCCGGCATATCGCTGTACAGCCTGGCGTAGCCCTCACGGCTCGGATGCCAGTACATGCGATGCAGCAGGCGCCGCGTCGCGAGCCACAGCGCAACGAGCCGGAAGATCGCGCGCACGATACACAGGTAGGCGACCAACGACAGCGATAAATACATCCATTCGAGGAAGCCTCCATCGAGCGGCTCGTATTGCCACGAGCGCAGGACCAGGACGTAGAAGGCGGCCGTGGCGCCGGCAACGATCCACCAAACGAGCGAGCGCGTCAGCGGTCGCTCCAATGCAATCCGCACGCGCTGCTCGAGAGCTTCGACGCCCTCAAACGAATCGGTCTGAAAACCCAGGTACGGCGTCAGAAGCTGGTGCGTGTCCATCAGGACCCGCCGCCGAATTGCAGCGCCGAGCAGAATTAGCGCCGCGATCGAGGCCAGCAACACCGGCATCAGCGGCGACACGCCGTTGCCAAGATGCGTCGCGCGAAAGACCCGCATCTGCCAAATCGCCGCGTCGTTGCCCACCGACGTCGCGGGATAAGTGCCGGGCCAGCTGCCTTGCAAGAGGAGGTAGATCGCAAACGTGGCGAGCAATGCGAGTGCGATCCCGGCCGCCTCGAGCTGGTAGACGCGGCGGTCGCTGCGATGCTCGGGCAGCACCGCGCCGCCGGCATACTGGACGATTCCAGCCGGCAATCGATCAGGCCAGATAAGCGCGAGGCTCGCCATCAGGATCGCGAAGCCGACTCCGCCGACAATCACCGCAAATATCAGGATCGTCCAGGGCGTGATAAACGCATGTTGCGCACCCAAATCCTGCGCCGGCGGACCCTCGATGGTGTAGCCCTGCGTATCGGCGACATCGACCGCCGCGATCGGCCACATTCCGTTGCGCCCGACAACGCTTATCCAGAGCGGCGGCTTGTTCGAGCGCCCCGGCAATCCGTAATCCACCATCGCCGCGGCGGCGCCGAGCTGGGCCAGGGTTGCGTTGTAGATGCCCTCGGCCTCATCGGACGGAAATTGGATGGGGCGGCGCGTGGTACCTGCGGCCGGGTGCCAGAACTGATCTTCGATGAACAGCGGATAGGGCGACGCGACTAGCATCCCGCGCAACGTCGGGTTGAACTCGCTGTGCAGATACAGGAGATGCGAGTTAAGGGCGATTATCTTCGCGTTGGGATTCGCGGCGCGCACCTGCTGCGCGAGGTAGATCGAATCCTGCACGTCCGTGGCCGCGATCACGACGTAATGGACTTGCGGCTCCTTAAGCGCGATCAACAGCTCCTGGAGGATCAGATCGATCACGGCGGGGGTCGAGCTCGAGTAAAGCGGCACCACGTCGCGGCGGCTTTCCGCGGGACTCACGAGCAGCAGATCCTGATGACCGATCCCCGGAATACTCGCGCTCGCGGCCTCGGCCTGCTGCTCCTGGGCGGCGGCGTTTTCGAGCTCCGCGACATGGATCGGAAAGCCAAGGTAGGTCATCCCGTGATGCGGTTTCGAGCTCGCCTCCTTGCGCTGCCGCAATCCCTCGCCGAAGCTCGTGCCCTCCTCGCTCAGCAAGGCAAATTCGCCGGGCCGGGCCTCGAACGCGTTCATCAGGGTGTTGATTTCGGATTCACTTGGCAACGTCGTGGCGTGAAATGAGACTCCCGGTATGCTCGTGAAGTCTTGCGCCTTGACGGCGCTCGCGCTGCCCGAAACGATATCGATCCGATCGAGACCGCAGGCCTTGAGTACGGCGCTCGCGTCGGTGATCGCAAGCTGAAGCGATTCGGCTGAGCCCGAATACGTCGGCCCCATGATTTTGACGGAACCCGAGTTGAATCCGCCGCCATCCGGCCGCGGCGGAAACTCCTCGCGGAGCGCGCACATCTGCGCTGCCGTGAGGCTCATCGCGGTTTTATGAATCCCCGCGGTGGGAGTCTCGCCGATCAGGAAAAGCAGCAGCAGCGAGCGGCCGCTCTTGTCGCGAAACAGCATGAGACCCGGCTCGCGCTCCGGATTCCGCTTGATGCCACCGCCCGAATTGCTGTCGTCATCGCCAAGGCCAGTCTTAACGCGGCTCTCGGATGAATCGCTCGTCGCAGACGGAACCCAAGGCAAATCAAAACGATCGGGCAGAAAGCCCGCCATACCGGCCGCGCGCTGAATCGAATCGATCGAGTTATCGAAATCGCTGCGCAGCCCCGACTCAACCGGATCGGGAACAATTGCGACCAGCGTATTGATCGAATAATTGCCGGCCCGGGCATCCTGATACGCCGCGCATCCCGGTGCATCGCCGCCACAAAGATATTCGTTGACCTCAGCCAGCCCAGAATGCTCCGGCGCGGAGGACGCCGCCTGAGCGCGAGTCGCTGAAATGGCCGCTGCCGGGTTAGCAGAGGTCGACGCCGCGCGTCCCGGCGAGACCGCGAACGTCCCGCCGAGTATCGCGGCTATGCATAAGAACAATAAACTGGGTCGCTGTCCCTCCATGCAATTCCGCGACGCTCTTATAAGCCGCGGACCTAAGTAAGTACACCTCAACGATCCATGTGAACTAGCGGAACGCGATTCATCGCGACCACGAATAGCGCATCCACCTGGTCGCCGGCGCCACCGCGGATGCATTTTGAACAAGGCTAGTCGCCAGAGCCGCTTGCAAATCACTTGTGCTGGAATATTCCCGACGTCCAGGCGAAGATCGCCGAGAGCTGCTGAGGAAACGAAACGCCCAGCAGAAATAGGATCGGAAGCGCTGCGTAGATCGTGACCTGGAAGATAAAGGTCGACGTGAAATCGATTCCCCCAGGTGTAGTACCGCAAATCAGACTGATCACGCGGTCACGATTAACCGAAACGAAAAACCAGATCACAATGGAAACTGCGGCACCGCCGGCAACCCAGGCATACGTCAGAAGCAGATCTTCCGCCGGTAATGGGTAGCTGCTGAGGCTCAGCAGTACCAACAGAAACGCGGCCGCGATGCCAAATGTCAAAATCTCGAACTGCGGCATGATCTGGCGGAGCAGATCGACTACCCGACTAGCGATGTACACATTCGCTCGATCAAGTAGATTTTTTTCGGGTTGGCTGGGGCGTGCTGCCGTCTCCCTCCAGGCGGGCTCAAATCTCGCTACAATGAGGTTGGAAATCCACGCCATCACCACTTCCGTCGATGCCCGAGCCCAGGTCTCTGACCTCCAGTCGTTCTCCGACTCAAAATTCCTCGCACCGGCAACGAGTGAATCGGCCACGGCGATCGCGGCTTCCAGATTCACATCATCGAATTCACTTCCTATGGTTCGAGCCTGTTCGAGCCCAAATTGCAACGGAGTTCCGGTGGGCGCCAGACGGAATATATTAACTCGCGCGTTCTTGCCCGCGGGCAAACGCTCGCGGAACTTCCGATAGCCGTCTCGGCTCGGATGCCAATACATCAATCTCAGCAGCTCTCGGGTGTAATACCATGCCGAGACAATCCGCGTCGTAAAGATACCGATACCGAAAACAACCATCGCCGACAATATTAAGTATAGCCACAGAAATGGCTTTTCATAGGGAATCCACGTCACCTTCCACACCCACATGGATACATAACCCACAGCCGCCAAACACGGTCCGTACCAATTCGCGGAAAAACAGTTTATCGCCTTGCGAACGTCCTCCTCGCGCTGCCGCACTCCTGAGAATGATTCGGCTGCAAACCACAAACATCGTGGTTTCAAAGGGCGTGATTCACCAATACTGTTGCGCCAGAGTGATGCGCCTATCAGGGCAAGCAACGCCGCAAAAGCATAGATTAGCGCCCGCATTTGGGATGCGCCGCTAGAAAGATAAATTGCTCGCACACTAGTGAGCAGAGCGATATCGCTGGCAGTTCCAAGAGTTCCTCCGGCCACAAACACGTAGCCAAAGAGCCCAATGGCCGTAAGCCAAGGCAAAAGTCGAAGGAACTTCGGTACCGGCTTTAGACGGAGCCGACTATACGCCACACCCGATGCTGCTAACCCGACGAACGAGACGGCCAGACTAATCCACCAGATGCAATGCGAACACAGGTTGGAGCTGATTCTGAATAGCTGTTCTAAGACGGTCGGAACCGTTGAGTACGCCGCCATAAATATATACGCCAAAGTCGAGACTATATTCAGCGCAAAAATATAATCCGAATGCCGCTTCTGATTGCTTGCAAATGCGGGCTCGCCAAACAACTGATCGAGCGTCTTCGGTAACGGCAGCCAACCCAGACGAATGGAATATAGCCAGAGCATCAGGTTAAGAACGGTGATAATCCCAAACACCACCAGGAAATTCCCGGGCCACCAGAGAAGAGGCCAGTTTGTATTTTTCGTCGCGCTGCATCGCTTTATCAAATCTTCGGTACGGCTCGACTGCTGCGCGTAGACGGGCCAGAAATCGTCCTGACCTACAACCTCTATCCAGGCTGGTGGTGCTGAATACTCCTGCTGGAAAGGAAATCCATAGTCGAGAAGCTCGGGCTCTCCGTTCTCCGAAAACAGGACCGTCAGTGCATTGTAGATGCCTTCGGCGCTATCGGAGGGAAACAACGCAGTTGTTGTTTCACCCGAGTGTGGGGCCGACCACAGTTGGTTGAAGCTGTTTAACGGGTACGAAGTGGCAATAAGCATGCCCCGAAGGTCGGGATTGTAATCGGGGTGGAGCAGTCGGATGTCAGCTCCTGTAGTCGCGAGCCTAACCTGCGGTAACGTGCTGTGTATCCGCTGCGCCAGGAAAATAGTGTCCGCCACATCAGTGGCTACTATCACGACAGTCCTGATATGGGCGCGATCGAGCGTGCGAAGGGTTTCATCCAGTTCGAGCTGGATTGAAGCCGCCTCGTCCTTTGAAAACGGCGGTATCAAATCCTTCCTATTCGTTACTTCGGTAGCCAAGGAAAGATGTTGTCCTTCCAGTGGAGCACTGTGTGGAAGGTATTGATCTGCGCTGGCGCCCGTTTTTTCCAACTCTGCGTGGAGGGCGGAGATATGTAGCGGAAAAGTCAGATACAGGGCTCGCGGGTACCTTTTTTCTTTGGACGGATTCGTTCCAAACGAAGTACTTCCCTCACTCAAGAAGGCAACGGTTTTACCGTCCCCAGTTCCCAGGTACTTCATCAAGGCGTCTTCCAAATCGTCCTCTCGGAGTGTGGTGGTTCGAAACGTCGATCCGTGCTTGCTTAGCTCCAACCCGAAATTATCAAGGTTATCTCCGGATGCTGCTCCTGAAATCAGGAAGAATGGCTTTTGGTCGGCATTTTGCTCAAGTGAGATTTCAAACGAGCGTGCAGATCCCGAATATACGGGACCGACAATAGAAATGTGACTGCGACAGCGCCCAAGTAATTGATTCGCCTCATTGATCGCGAGACTCAACGCTCGTTTGTGAATCCCGCTGGTAGGAGTTTCGCCGACCAGAAGTACAAACAACAATTTGTGTTCGGGCTCTCGTTTACGAAAGAGAATCACGCCAGGCTTTTCCCGATAGAGCGGTAGCTCGCCACAGTCCTGTCTGGAATCGGGCGCCAGAAGAGCCAGCACTTTATTTTCCAGGGCGTCTGCGCATTTGCTCGGTTGCTCGGCATCACTGCCAGCCGCTGACCAAGGCAAATAGTATGACTCAAGCAGATATCCTGCCGATGCGGCGGCCTGAAGAGTCGCATCGATGAGGTCGTCAAACTCCAACCCAAGTCCCGTGTCGACGGGGTCTGGAACGGCGAGGATTACCGCCTGCGCATCGTATCCTTTGCTGCTGAGTAGACTTCCGACCTTGTCAGGATGACCACAGTCAGGAGCTTTTTTCTCGTCATGACAATCGAAATACTTCTGAATAAGGCAATAGGGACTTCCATCCTGGGTTTCGGATGGCGATGACTTTCCGGACAAGCCCAAGCTCGACGATGTTGCCGCGCTAGTGGCGGAAGGCGTCGTAGCGCGACTCGGCAGTAGAGTCAGATATCCGCCGAGAAATAGCGCCAAAATAACCCAGATGCCCCGGTTCGGCGAAGTTTCCATTCAATGCAATGCTGGCCAACACCTGAATGGTGCGCGCCCACGACGGAATAAAGTCGCAGTTTACGCTTGAAAAAAATTCAGCGTCCGGGCTGGGCTCGCGACCGAGCCATGGTTGCGAGTCTCTGCTTGGCCATCCCTCCCTTGTGTGTGGCGTGATTTGTCCACCCACCTGGCCGTCAAGTTGATTAACTAAATGTCGTAGAAATGTACAGAGGCCAGCCGCTTCCGAGTTGCGGTTACGTATTCGCAGACGAGGTGCGGCGGCGGGAAATTTCGTACAGCGCTAGTGCTGACGCTACTGACACATTTAGTGAGCCGACTCTGCCGCGCATTGGGATGCTTACTATGAAGTCGGAGTTTTTGCGGACTATGTCGCGGATGCCGCTGCCCTCGGAGCCTACTACGACTACCAGTTTGCGCGTGGTGTCGAGATTGTAAATCGAGGTCTCGCCGCCGGGGGCTAAGGCGGCTATCCAGTAACCTGCTTCTTTGAATTCTTCGAGGGTGCGGGCGACGTTGCCGCAGCGCGCGATTTTGAGGTGGATCCATGCGCCCGCCGACGACTTCACCGCCGCGGGCGTGATGCCTACCGTGCGATCTTTCGCGAGCACGATCGCGTTTACACCGGCGCCTTCGGCTGAGCGCATCAGGGCGCCCAGGTTGCGCGGGTCGGTGACGCCGTCCACCAGCACGAGGGGATCCGCCTGCGCGGCGATCAGGTCCTCGACCGCGGCGTACTCGAACTCGCGCATCATCGCGGCGATGCCCTGGTGACGCGCCTCGGTGCCCGCGATTTGCGCAAGGCGCTCGGCCTCGACCATCTCGATGCGTCCGCCCGCTGCTCTCACGCGCTCGATCTGCTCGGCGAAGCGCCGTTCCTCGTCGCGCCGCACGAAGAGTGCGCGAACCACCTGCGGCGCCGCCGCGATCAGCTCGCGAATCGGCTCCACGCCGTATACCAGCTCGCGATCGATGCCCGCACTGCCGCGCTCATCGAGCGGTCGATGCGCCGGCGTGCGCTCGTCACGCCTGGGTGGCCGATCGTCCTTCTGATGGCGCCTGAAATCTTTCATCGCCAGGATCGTATCAGACTTGTGCGCCTCAGACTTGAGCGAGCGCGCCGCTACGTTCCAATCGCTGTGCCGAGCATCTACACTGTCACGAAGTGAGCTGCTTGAAGAGTCGCGATGAGACTGCTGCCTAAAATCACGATTCCCGGCTTTGCGATCATCGATCGCTACGTCGCGCGCGAGGTGCTGGCGCCGTTTGCGGTCGGCGTCGGCTTGCTGACCTTCGCGCTCGTCACCGCGCGCCTCTTGAAGCTCACCGAAATGGTCGTGAATCACGGCGTGTCGGTTGGTGACGTGCTGGGACTTATCGGCTACATCATGCCGGCCTTTCTCGAGATGACCTTTCCGATGGCGGTGCTGCTGGGCGTCCTGCTCGGATTCGGGCGGATGTCCGGCGACCAGGAGATGACCGCGGCGCGGGCCTGCGGCGTGAGCCTCTATCGTCTGGCGATCCCGGTGCTCGCGGTCGCGCTGGTCGTCTATGCGATCTCGAGCTGGTTTGCGTTCTCGCTGAGGCCGTGGGCCAATTCAAATCTCACGCACAAACTCTTCGAGCTGTCCGAGACCACGAGCACCGCGGGCCTCAAGGAAAAGATCTTCAACGCGAATTTCCCGGGCCTCGTCGTCTATGTCGATGAAATGTCGTCGGAAAATCAGATGCTCAAGGGCGTGATGATTTCCGATTCGCGCGACCCCAAGCAGCAGAACACGATCATCGCGCGCAGCGGAATCATCGTCCCCGCCAGCCAGGGCGTAGTCACGCTGCGCCTGTTCGACGGTTCGATCTATGGCGTTGAGCCCAAGTCCGAGTCGAGCCATATCACAAGCTTCCGCATTTATGATCTGAGCGTGCAGCCAATGGAGTCCATGGGCGTGCGCGCGCAGGATCCCGAGGAGTTGCCCTACGCCGCGCTGGTTGCGCAGATTCGCAAGGCACGCGAAGAGGGCAAGCCCGATTACGAGGCCGAGACCGAGCTTGCGGGCAAGTATACGATCCCATTCGCGACAATGCTGTTTGCGATTATCGGAATTCCCCTGGGCCTCAAGCCCGCGCGCGGCGGCCATTCGGAGCGGTTCGGCGTCGCGGTCGGACTGTTCTTCATTTACTACTCACTGATGCGCGTGGGCGAGACGCTCGCGCAGCGCGGCAAGCTCAACGCGTTCGTCGCGATGAGCCTGCCCGATATCGCGTTTGTAATTCTCGCCATATGGCTCTTCACGCGCGCCGCGAGCGATCGCGGCGACCAGGGCCGCGGTCCCGGCGACTTCATCTGGGATCTGGTCGAACGCTACGAACGGGGCCGCGCGGCAGCATGAACCTGCGTCCCCGCCTTTCGCCAGTTATCGATCGGTTCCTGGCCGGCCAGTTCTTCGGCCCATTCCTTGTCTGCCTGGCGGCCTTTACTTCCGCGTACCTGCTCGGTGACATGTTCGATCGCTTCGACGATTTGATTCATTACGGAGGTCTCGGGCTCCTCGGTCTCGAATACTTCGCGCTCAAGTTGCCGCTGATCGTGTCGCAGGTGTTGCCGGTCGCGAGCCTCGCCGGAGTGTTGCTCGGCTTTGCGATTCTGAATCGCTCGGGCGAAGTGCTGGCCTGCCAGCAACTCGGCGTGAGCCGCCTCGAGATGGCGGTGCCGGTGCTGTTCGTGGCGATCCTGATCTCGGGGTTCAACTTTGTATTGAGTGAGACCATCGTTCCCGCCGCGACGCGGGAGGCGAAATATCTCTACGACGTGCAGCTGAAGAAGCGCAAGCTCAAGGCCGTTTTCGCGGCGCATCGAATCTGGGTGCGCGCGCACGACGGTTTCGTATCGGCGGACAGTTACGACAGCCGCCATCAGCAGCTCTTCGGCATCACGCGCTATTCGCTCGGCAAGGATTTCGGCCTCCACGCGATCGAGCGCGCGACGAGTGCAAGCTGGAACGGCCGGCAATGGATCCCCGACAATATGCGCACCTATCAGCTGGTGGGCAGCGATGTGACGCGCGGCGAAAATCACCGCCTCGATCTCGGCCTCGCGCCCGCGGATTTCAGCTTGCTCAAGCTGGACCCGGAGGAATTCAGTCTCTGGGAACTGAACCGCTATATCCAGGATTTGCGCAGCAAGGGCCTCGACCCGGGCGGCTATATTGTCGATCGCGATCTGAAATACGCGATGCCGCTGGCATGCCTGATCATGGTCGCGCTCGGGATGGTGCTGAGCCTCGACCCGCTGCCGCGCCATCTGAGTCTCGGCCGGAGCTTCGGCCTCGCGATCGTGATCGGCTTCGGCTATTGGCTCGCGCTCGGAATTACGTCGTCGTTCGGGCGCTCGGGTCTGCTCCAGCCATGGGTCGCGGCGTGGATACCGAACGTGATGTTCTCGATGATCGCCGTGTCGATTTTTCTTTTCGGCGAAGAGCACTGATTGGCGCACCGCCCGCGCCGCGCATAGCATCGAGATTGTGGCCGTACTCGACGCCATCCTCATCCCGTCGCTTACTGCGGCGGACCTGCTCGGACTCGAGCTTCACTTCATGGAGCGCGTCGCGAGCCGGGCAGCGAATCCTGTCATGCTGGTGTATGCGCTGGCGGGCCGCGCCATCTCGATCGGCAGACATCATCTCTACGACGGTCCGGCCGAATGCGACGGAATCACCCTGACGCGGCGGCTGACTGGCGGACGAATCGTCGGCGCGGGCGAAGGATGGATCGGCGTCGCCTTGATACTGCCGCATCTCACCGCCTTGTTGCCGGAGCGCGACGCGCGCATCAAACCCGATCAAGTCATTAATCGCTACGCACGTGGACTGCTCGCGGCGCTGGACGCTCTCAAATTGAAATGTTTCTACCCCGGTCGCGACGCGGTAACCTTGGATCGGCGTGAACTCGCGATGTGTAGCTTCGAGACCGATAGCAACGGCGCGTTGCTGTTCGAAGCGTCGCTGGCGCTAAGCCGCGGCATGCACGATCTGGTGCTCGATCTCGAGCATGCCGACCCGGACGGCCGGCTTGCGTGTGCGATGTACGATTCAGAAAATTCCACGACGCTCGCGCGCGAACTGAATCGCGAGCCTGGGTTCAGCGAGATCGCCGATGCGTTAATGGCCGGTTATCGGGCGCAGCATGGCGCAATCGACGCGCGCGATCTCACCGCGGACGAAACCAAGCGTGGCCGCGATCGCGGCGCGACGTTGATGGAATCGGGATGGCTGCAGCGTCGATTGGGCAGCGAATTCAAACTTGCCTCGCGAATGACTGCCCAACTCGGTGCAATCGAAACTCGCATCGCCCTGCGCGACAACCAGACCATCGATCATCTGATGCTTGCGGGCGACTTCATCGCCAACTCACCCGGTCTAACCGCGCTCGACCGCGAGCTCCGCGGCGCATGCCTCGACTTTCCAACGATGTCGCGCGCGGTAGTTAAGACGTTTGCGGGCCGCGACAACTACTTCCTTGGCATTGGCGACTTGTCGAATCTCGTGCAACTGATAGTGAAGGCCGCATGAGAGACGGTATCGACATCGGGATTGATTCGCTCGCCGACGCGCTGGGCGATCCCGCGCGCACACTCGACGCGCTGATGCACCTTGCCGAAAACGGCGACGTACAGCTCTCGCCGCGCGCGCTTGACGCTCTCGCGCGATGCCTCGGGGCCGAGAGCAAAGCGATTCAGCGCCGCGCCGCAGACGCCTTCGCTGCGATCGCGCTACATGACAATCGCGCGCAGCTCAAGCTGCGCGAGGTGCTCGATAGCAGCGACCTGCGCGCGCGATGGCCCGCGGCCTACGCGCTCGCGCGGCTCGGCGCCGGAGAGCATGCGCATCATGCGGCGGACGCGCTCTTCGCCGCGCTCGCAAACGATGACGGCGATGTCAGATGGGCCGCGTCGGGTCTCGTGCTGCTTCTCGGCGAAGCGAATCGTGAGACGGTGATCGGCCGCCTGCTGACACTGGCACACGATGATAATGCGGTCGCGCGCCGGATGGCCCTCTATTGTTTGCGCGATCTCCGCGCGAGCGGTCCCGCCGTGCTCGAAGCGATCGAGTCCGCCAGCCGCGCCGGCTCGCATCATCTACGACTCGCCGCGCTGGCGGCACTCGTGCGGCTTGAAAACTCGCGCGAGGCGGCGGCCGAAATTGCCCTGCGATGTCTCGAATCAGATCCCGATCCCGGTGTGCGGCGCGCGGCGGCCGCAACCCTCGGCACGATTGCCAATTCTTCGCCGCGGATGCGCGCGGCGCTCGAGCGCGCCGCCTCAACTGAAGGCGACGAATCGATGCAGCGTGCGGCACGCTCGGCGCTCACGCGGATGGAGCAGCGCTGATGGCCGAGCAGCCGCCCCTGCAGTTCGAACCGCGCGTTGCGTCATTTCTGACTGCGGCGCGCGTTGGTCATCTGGCGACCGCCGATGCCGAAGGCACGCCGCATAACGTGCCGCTCTGCTTCTGGTTCGACGGCACGCGCTTTTACTTCGCGATCGACGAGAAGCCCAAATCGAAAGAGGGCCTGGCGCTCAAGCGCATGCGCAATATCGCGGCGAATCCGCGCGTCGCGCTCGTGGTCGATCACTACGAGGAAGATTGGACACAGCTCGGCTATGTGCTGATTCGCGGCACGGCGCGGGTGGTTGACGATCCGCAGGAGTACATGCTCGCGCTGCGATATCTGCGCGACAAGTATGTGCAGTATCGGGCGATGACGATGGTGCCTGAGAAGAATCCGATCGTGAGGATCGATCCTATGCATGTGCACGCATGGGGTGCGCGGTTCCGCGCGCAACAGACATGATGCGGCTCGCCGAAATCGCCGCCGCTCTTTTCGATGCGCAGCTCGACGGATGGCTCTTCTACGACTTTCGCCTGAGCGATCCGCTCGCCTACCGGATTCTGCAACTCGCCACCGAAGGAACCACAACGCGTCGATGGTTTTGCTACGTGCCGGCCACCGGTGAGCCGGTTGCGATCGTTTCCGCGGTCGAAGCGCATCGCCTGGATGCCTTGCCGGCGCGCAAGATGGTCTACCGATCCCACGACGAGCTGAGCTCGGCGCTCGCCGGCGTCCTGAAAGGTGCACGCCGAATCGCGATGAACTACTCGCCCGCGGCCGCGATTCCGTATGTCTCGCGCGTCGATGCCGGCACGGTTGAACTCGTGCGCAGCTTCGGCGTCGAAGTTGTTTCGGCGGCGGACCTGGTTCAGCGCTTCGAGGCAACGCTGACACCCGCGCAACTCGAGAGCCATCATCGCGCCGCGCGCGGCCTGCGTATCATCGTCGATGAAACTTTCTCCGAACTCGCGGGCCGGATCGTTTCCGGCGAGCCCGCCAGCGAATGTTCGATCCAGGCGTTCGTAATGGAACGTATCGCAGCGCACGGGATGATTGCACATGAACCACCGATCGTGGCCGTCAACGAGCATAGCGCTGATCCTCATTTTGGTCCGGCGCCCGGCAACGATCGCGAGATCGGGCGCGGCGACTTCGTGCTTCTCGATTTGTGGGCGAAAGAGTCAGGTGCGGATTCGATTTACGCCGACTTCACCTGGACGGCGTTCGCCGGCGAGCGCGTTCCCGACGAGCATGGGCGAATATTCGACATCGTGGCGCGCGCCCGCGACGCGGCAATTGCACTGGTGCAAAGCAAAGTTGCGGCAGGCGAAATCGTAAGTGGTCGCGAAGCCGATCGCGCTTCGCGCAGCGTCATCGAGGCGGCCGGTTTCGGCGCGCAGTTCGTTCATCGCACGGGCCATTCGATTGGCCGCGAGGTCCACGGCACAGGGGCCAATCTCGATTCGCTTGAGACTCTCGACGATCGCCGCCTTATCGAGAGCACGTGCTTCTCCGTCGAGCCGGGCATCTACCTGCCGGGAAAATTCGGGGTCCGCAGCGAGCTCGACATGACGATCGAAGGCGGCCGGGCGCTCATCAGCGGTGAGCCGCGGCAACGCGCGATCGTCGCGCTGTTCGCGGCCAAGGTTTAGTCGTGATTCGCGCCGTTTTGTTCGATCTCGACGGTACTCTGGTCGATACCGAGCCGCTTCACTTCGAGGCGTTCAGCGAGATTCTTGGCAACGCCGGCGCGCCGATCGCACGTGACGCGTACTTTACGCGCTTCATCGGGCTGAACGATCACGACTGTTTCGCTGCCGTACTGCGCGAGCACGGCAAGCCCGCAGATGAGGCCCGCATCGCCGGGGACATCAAGCGCAAGAGCGGGCTCTACCTGGCGATGCTCGCGGGGCGCAATGTCTTTTTCCCCGGCGCCGCCGACTTCGTCCGCCGATGCCACGCGCGGTTTCCCTTGATGCTGGTGACGGGCACGCTGCGCCACGAAGCCGAGACCATCCTGCGCAGCGCAGACCTGCGCGCTTTGTTCCTCGACATAATCGCCGCGGAAGACGTCGCACGCGGCAAGCCTGATCCCGACGGGTTCAACCTCGCGCTCGGCCGAATCGGATTCCTGCTGCGCCAGCGCGATCCGGTGCTACCAAACGAATGTCTGGTCGTCGAGGACACTGCCGCCGGAATCGAGGCCGCGCATCGCGCGGGCATGCTCGTGCTCGCGGTGATGCACACCGCTTCGGCCGCGGTTCTCGGCGCGGCAGACTTCGTGCGGCCGTCGTTCGATCAAACCGATCTCGACGAAGTCCTGCGCGCCGTCGCGCAGATGCACTCGACCTAGGTCGGGGCGCGTCTTAATTACAGCGCTTGCAGAAACGCGACGAGGTCCGCTTTATCCTGCGCGGTGAGCCTGATCGAAAATCGCGTGTCACAGAAATTTACAACGCCGCTCAGACCCCCCAGGACCGATCTCAGCTACTAACTTTATGACGTCGTATGTTCCAGAGAGGCGACTTGAAATGTTAATAGATGCGCACGTATTGGGCGTTCGTTCTTCGCATTTCGCGCGCCATCGACGGTTGCGGAGTCACGCCGTGTGCTACGATTCGGCGGCGAATCTGGAAATTTGCTGGTGATAAGGATGCAGGCGAGGCTCTACCAGTTTCTCGGCAGTCCGTTCTGCGCGAAAGCGCGCAAGATCCTTGAATTTAAGGGCGTCGAATTCGAAATCGTCGAAGTCGATTACCTCGAGCGCAAGGAGCTGCTGCTCGCGACGGGACAAATGATGGTTCCCGCGCTGACTCTGGCTGACGGCGAGACAATTATCGATTCGGCGAAGATTGCCGCGCGCCTCGAAGCGCTCTATCCCGAGCCGACGATCATGCCGCCAGGATGGGCCGGGCTCCATCGCGTGCTCGCGGATTACATCGACAATCATCTCGAGGAATCGATCTACCCGGTCGCACTTGCCGATGAGCGCGAATATTACACGCGGCAGGGAATCGATCGCGGCGCGATGTGGACCTTCATCCGCGAGCGCAAATACGGCAGGGGCTTCGTCGATCGCATGATCGCTGACGACCGAGCGAATTGGGCGCGCGTGAACCAGGCGCTGGCGCCGTTCGAGGCGCAGCTCGAGGGCAAGGCGTTCCTTACCGGGCGCATCGGGCTGGCTGACTTTTGCTTATACGGCCAGTTGTTCTATCTCGCCTTCACGGGTGAGCTGAAGATTCCCGCGACACTGCCGAACCTGCGCGCCTACTTCGGCCGGATCGATCGGATCTCGTCGCAGCTCGAAAGCGGCAGCGCCTGAAAGCTCGCGCGCGCAACAAAGAGATTATCCAAGCTACTTAAAAGTTCGCGCTTTGCGCTTCGACGGTCTTGGGCTATAGTTCGCCGCGCCAGACCACGACAGAAGGGAGTAAAAACGGACAGTCTGGCGGATTGTTCATGGCGCAGAAACCGGCAGTTCATGGTCTCGAGCGCGACCTCAGTGCCCGGACCGATCCCGAATCGCCCGAATTGCAAAACGGCGAAGAAAGCTCGATCGCCGCACACCTTTACGAAGATCACCTGCTGCTGAGGCGCGAAGTCCTTCGACTTCACGAGGAGGTCGAGCGCCTGCGCCGCGACCGCGAGGAACTCGAAGAAGAACTCGACGAAGTGCCCGGCCAATCCCGCGCGCTGCCGGTGCGGCTCGCGGCCTGGCTGCGCCGCAACCCGGTTACCGCGCTGATTCTGTTGATCATCGCGGCCGCCGCTTTTCCTGCCGGTCGGCGCGCGCTGGTCTATTTCAATTCCTACCAGACCACCGACGACGCGCAGGTCGATGCCCACATCGATCCGATAAGCCCGCGTATCAGCGGCACGGTGCTGCATGTTTACGTTGACGACAACCAGCGCGTGAAAGCGGGACAACTGCTCGCCGATATCGATCCGCGCGACTACCAGGTCGCCGTCGAGGAGGCGCGCGCCAACTACGATCAGGCAGGCGCGCAGATCGATATGTCGGCCAAGGACTACGAGACCGCCATCGAGCGCGTGAAGGCAGCGCGCGCCGCCGACACCAAGGCGCAGCGCGACGAGGGCCGCTACCAGGTGCTGTCGCACAACGGCGTCTCGTCGCTCGAGGAGTTCGATCAGGCATCGGCGACGGCAAAGGTCGACTCCGCGACGCTCGCCGCGGAGGCTGCCGCTGCGGAATCGGTCGAGAAAGTTCGCGCCGCGCGCGTAGCCGGTGCAGCCGCCGCCAAGGCAACGCTCGACCAGGCGCTGCTCAATCTCAGCTATACGAAGATCGTCGCGCCAGTCGATGGAATCGTCGGCAAACGCTCGGTCGAAGTGGGACAGCACGTCGATCCCGGCGAGGAGCTGCTCGCCATCGTCCGCAATGACGATTTGTGGGTGACTGCAAACTTCAAGGAGACGCAGCTCTCGCGGATGCGTCGCGGCGAGCCTGCGACAATCCATATCGACACCTTCGATCGCGATTTCACCGGCTCCGTCGAAAGCCTGTCGGGCGCGAGCGGTGAGAAGTACAGCCTCTTGCCGCCCGAAAACGCGACCGGCAACTACGTGAAAATCGTCCAGCGCATCCCGGTGCGGATTCGCCTCGATGGCCAGCAGGATATCGAACGCTTGCGGCCCGGGATGTCGGTCGAAGCCACGGTCTGGCTCAAATGAATGCCGCCCCAAAGAGCCATCCACCTGTACATCGCCACGCTCATCTGAAGCCGACCGCGGCGTGGCGCCCGCGTCACAATCGCTGGGTGATCGCGCTCTGCATCACGATCGCGACCTTCATGGAGGTGCTCGACACCAGTATCGCCAACGTCGCATTGCCGCATATCGCGGGCGGACTTGGCGCGACGCTCGACGAAAGCACCTGGGTGCTGACGTCGTATCTCGTCGCAAACGCGATCGTGCTGCCGATCAGCGCGTGGCTCTCGACCGTCTTCGGCCGCAAGCGCCTGTACATGGGATGCGTCGCGGTGTTCGCGCTGAGCTCGATGGTATGCGGGATGGCTTCGTCGCTGTGGATGCTGATCATATTTCGCGTCGCGCAGGGCGCGGGCGGCGGCGGTCTCGGCCCAAGCGAGCAGGGAATCCTGGCCGACACGTTCGCGCCCGAAGAACGCGGGATGGCGTTTGCGATCTACGGCATGGCGGTCATTCTGGCACCTGCGATCGGTCCCGCGCTCGGCGGCTGGATCACGGATCACTATTCATGGCGCTGGCTCTTCTTCATCAACCTGCCGGCCGGGATTCTGTCGTTGATTCTCACCTATCGCATGATCGAGGATCCGCCGTATCTCGTGCGCCAGCGCAAGATGGCGTGGCGGCGCGGCCTGAGTATCGATTTTACCGGGCTGGTGCTCGTGGCGACGTTTCTAGGTCCGCTGCAGATCATGCTCGATCGCGGCGAAGAGGCGAACTGGTTCTCGTCGCATCTCATTTTGATCCTCGCGATCGTCTGGATGGCGTCACTGGCGTTATTGATCATCTGGGAGACGAGCCATCGCCGACCGGTTGTTAACTTGCGCCTCTTTCGCAATCGCACCTTCGCGATCTCGACGCTCCTGATGTTCGTGCTCGGCTTCGTGCTCTACGGCAGTATCGTGCTGCTGCCGCAATACGTGCAGGTACTGCTCGGATGGAGCGCCGAGCGCGCGGGCATGGCGCTGTCGCCTGGAGGGTTCACGCTGATGCTGCTCATGCCGCTGGCGGGCGCGCTGGTGGCGCGCTTCGATGCGCGCTGGCTTATCGCGATCGGGTTTGCGACCTGTGTCGCAGCGCTCTATCACATGACGATCATTGATCCGCAAATCGACTACTACAATACGATGATGCTGCGGGTTTACATGGCAGTCGGCGTCGCATTTTTGTTCGTGCCGATCAACACAATGGCGTACACAGGCGTCGCCGCCGAGCATAACGACGACGTCTCGAGCATGATCAATCTGGCGCGCAACATCGGCGGCAGCGTCGGTATCGCACTCAGCTCGGCGGTGGTGACCGAGCGCGCGCAACTGCACCAGGCAAATCTCGTCGAGCACGCGACCAGCTACGACGGTCCGCTGCGCAGCTTCGCAATTAACGTAACGAGCCAGTTGCATCATCAGGGTCTCAGCGCGTCGCACGCTCTCGGCCAGACCTACGCGCGACTCTACCAGGGATTGCAGGCGCAGGCCGCGACGCTCGGGTACATCGATGCGTTCTATCTGATGGCGGTGCTGAGCGCGTGCATGATTCCGTTCGTCTTCCTGATGAAGCGCAACGAGCCGGGCCGCGGCATGGTGCTCGGCTAGATGTTGAGGTTGCAACTTCGATGACCGCAGTAAGCTTGATTCGCGATGCCGGCGCCAATGGCAGGCCGAACGAATTGCGCACGAAGCTCAGCAGGCTTGCGTTGTTCAAAGAACTGCGGCCGCACGAGCTCGACGCGCTCGCGGGCGAACTCGAATGGCAGGGGCTGCCGGGAGGATGGGTGCTGTTCCGCGAGGGCGAGCAGGACGATTCGCTGTTCGTAGTCGTTGCCGGGCGGCTCGGCGTCGTCACGGCGGACTCCGAAGGGCGCGAAACGATCATCAGTCACATCACTCCCGGCGAGACCGTGGGTGAAATGGCGCTTTTGTCCGGCTCGCCGCGCAGCGCCACCGTCGTCGCGATGCGCGACTCGGAGTTGCTGCGGCTCACCAAGCAGTCATTCGAGCTGCTCGCCGAGCGCCATCCCGCGATCATGCGCTTCATCACGCGCCTGCTCGTGCAGCGCCTCGAACGCACGTCGCATCGGACGGCCGCGACGGGCTCATGTTCGACGATCGCGATCGTTCCGCTGACCCGCGCGATCGATCCTGCCGAATTTGCGCGCGCGCTCGAAGGCGCGCTCGGCGAGCTCGGTACGCGCGTGATCGCCGTCGACCGCCGCGCGGCCGAGCGCGACACGGAATGGTTCACCGCGCTCGAAGAGGCGCACGACACTGTCCTCTACCAGGCCGATTACGATCCGTCGGAGTGGACACGGCTCTGCGTGCGCCAGGCCGATCGGATCCTGTTGCTCGCCGCGGCCGAACGCCCGCCCGAGTCGGAACCGCCAGCGCTCAGCGTGATGCCCGCGGCGGTGCGCGGCGAGCAAATCGAGATGGTGTTCATTCATGGTTCAGGAGCGCCGCGCACGCAGCGAATTGAGGAGATGCTCGCGCGCTTCAACGTAGGATTTCACTATCATGTGCGCGATAGGCGCCGCGCCGACATCGCGCGCGTGGCGCGGCTCATCTCGGGACGCGCGGTTGGCTTGGTGTTCTCAGGAGGCGGCGCGCGCGGCTTCGCTCATATCGGCGTGATGAAGGCCTTCAACGCCGCCGGGATTCCATTCGACATGACCGGCGGCACCAGCATGGGCTCGATGATCGCCGGTGCGGCGGCGCTCGAATGGGAACTTGACGAAACCGTCGATCATCTGAAGCGCGCCTTCGTGCTGACCAATCCTCTCAGCGACTACACGCTGCCACTCGTCGCCGTCGTGCGTGGGCGCAAGGTATCGCGCCTCCTGCGCGAGCATTTCGGCGATGCGCTTATCGAGGATTGCTGGCGTCCCTTCTTTTGCACTTCGTCGAATCTCACTTCGGGCCAGGCGAAGGTTCATCGGCTCGGTCCGCTGTGGCGCGCGGTGCGAGCCAGTATCGCGATCCCAGGCGTGCTGCCGCCTGTGATCGATAACAATCAGATCCTGATCGATGGCGGCGTAATGAACAATTTGCCCGTCGATGTTATGAGCGCGATGCGCCGTGGGCGCGTGGTCGGCGTCGATGTCGCCAGAGAGCACGTGCTGACAGCAGACGCCGACGACCTCGAAGGCCGTTCGTTATGGCAACTGCTGAGCGCCAAGCGCCGCGGCACGCCGAACATCATCGGCCTCTTGATGAGCGCCGGCATGGTGAACAGCGAAGCGCAGGTCAAGCTGCGCCGTCAGCAGGTCGATGTCCTGATCGAGCCGCGGCTCGGCAACATGGGCATGCTCGACTGGCATTCATGGGAGTCCGCGATCGAGCAGGGTTACCGCCAGACGATGGAAATCCTCGAGCACTCCCGCGACCGCTTGGTCGCCCCATCAGCTTAGTTCCTGGACGGCGGCGTTGAGGAAGCGGCTAAAGAGCGCACCGGTGGAATCGAGCGCAACGTCGTACAGCGACGCGGTGCGGCCGGGGACGAAGATCTGGTGGCCTTCGTCGAGCATCGCGTAGATCACGCACAGCATCAGCGCCTGATACGGCCGCCCCGCCATCGGCCCGCGGATGAGGAGCCAGAATAGGATGCAGTATTCAGTGAAATGTGCGGCCTTGCGAATCAGCGCGTGACCGATGTCGATCGCCGGGCCTGAGATGCCGGGGATAATCGCGCGCAGCAGCGGATCGATGATCTTGGCGGTATTGGCCGCCGAAAACGCTGAGGTGGACAGCGTGAAAATCACCAGCCCCCAAAGCGCAACGGGAATCCATTCGCGCAGCGCAGCTTCCTTGGAGATATCGGCGGTCATCACTGCAGTCGCGACAGCTTAACCGATTCGCAAGTGCGGCGAAACTATCCTCGACGCCGAGCATCAGATGCGACGAAGTCCTTTTTCATGAATTCGGCAACGTGCCACACTTGAGTCGAGCGATGCCAAGCTAAGCCGACTTCGACACCGCATCATCGATTGAGAGGCCTGTGCGATGGACCAGATACTGACAATCCAGAAGACCCATGCCGCGCCGCCATGCACGGTCGTGATTTTCGGCGCTTCGGGCGACCTCGCCAAGCGCAAGCTGATTCCGGCGCTGTACAATCTCGTCGCGTGCGGCCAGGGCCTGATGTCGCCGCAGAGCGCCGTGCTGGGTTTTGCGCGGCGCGAGATCTCGCTCGACGACTTCCGCAAGAGCGCGCGCGACTGGACCGATCGCTTCTCGCGTCTGAAGGTCGATGAAAAGTGCTGGCAGACTTTCTCCGAGGGACTTGACTACCTGTCGGGCCTCGACAAACCGGACGGCTTCACGCGGCTCAAGAGCAAGCTCGAGGAGATCGAGAAGGCGCGCAAGATTCCGCCCAATCGCATCTTCTATTTGTCGGTGCCGCCCGAAGCGATTATCGACAGCGTGCAGCGCCTCGAGGAAGCCGGGTTGCTGGTGGCGCCGGGCTCGCCGCACTTCGCGCGCATCGTGGTCGAAAAGCCGATCGGCCACGATCTCTCGAGCGCGCTCGAAATCAACCGCACCCTGCTGAAGCATCTCGACGAGTCACAGATCTTTCGCATCGATCATTACCTCGGCAAGGAGACGCTGCAGAACCTGCTGGTGCTGCGCTTCGGCAACAATATCTTCGAGCGCCTGTGGGGCTCGCGCAATGTCGATCACGTGCAGATAACGGTCGCCGAGGAGGAAGGTCTCGGCACGCGCGCGATGTACTACGACGGCGCCGGCGCGTTGCGCGACATGGTTCAGAATCACATCCTGCAAACGCTCTCGATGCTCGCGATGGAGCCGCCGGTTTCGCTCGACGCCAACGCGATCGAAGAATCGAAGCTCAACGTGCTGCGCGCCTTGAGGCCATTGCGCAGCGAGAACGTGCGCAGCAACACCGTACGCGCCCGCTACACCGCAGGCTCGGAGGAAGGCAAGCCGGTAGTCGGCTACATGGACGAGGAGGGCATCCCCGACAACTCGATGACCGAAACCTTCGTCGCGCTGAAGACCTACGTCGACAATTGGCGATGGTCGGGTGTGCCGTTCTATATCCGCACCGGCAAGCGATTGCCCAAGCGCGCGAGCTCGATCTTCGTACAGTTCAAGGACGTGCCGCAGATTCTCTTCAACCGCGATTCGACGCTGCCGGCGAACCTGCTGACGATTCGCATCCAGCCTGACGAAGGATTTTCGTTCGACGTAATGGCGAAGCAGCCGGGCCTCGACCTGTCGCTGCGGCCGGTGCGGATGAATCTCAGCTATGAAAATGCATTCGGCGGGGGCGTATCGCCTGACGCGTACGAGCGGCTCTTACTCGATGTGATGGACGGCGATCATACGCTGTTCCCGAGCGGCTCGTTCGTCGAGAAGTCCTGGGAGTTCGTCCAGGGTATCCTCGACGGATGGCAGGATCGCGGCCGCTCACCGATCCAGGATTATTCCGCTGGCACCTGGGGACCAGTCGCCGCCGAGAAACTAATCATCGCCGACGGCAAGATGTGGCACGAGCCTTAGGTCGATCCTTTTCAAACTCTCGGATGACTGAGCACCAACAAGGCACGAAGCCACAAAGTCCGAAACAGTTTTCGAAGAGGCGCGGCGCTGATGCCTTGGTGCATTTGTTTCCTGGTAGTGATTTTTTCTTCTGTCTTTGACTCTGAAACGACTCGATCGGCTCACGAAGTCAGACCGAAACGAGTCGCACGGCGCCTTCTTTCGGCTCAATATCGCGCCCGCCGCGACGGACCCAGACCTGGGTCAATTCAACTCCCAGGAGCAAGATGAGCGCCGAATAGTAAGTCCACATCAGGATCAGCGCGAGCGAGCCGGCGGCTCCGTAGGCGCTCGCCTTTCCAGCATGAGCGAGGTAAATCGCGAGCAGGAATTTCCCGACCACGAACAATATCGCGATGAAAAACCCTCCCACCCAGACGTCGCTCCAGCGCAACTCTACGTCGGACATCACTTTGAGAATTGCGGCAAAGATCAACGTGAACATCGCAAGGGACGTGAAAACCTCGCCCGCGTGCGCAGCTCCCGCAAAAGGCAGCATCTTGGCCAGGGCCGAAATCGCCGAACTCGCTGCCACCGAAATCATTGCCAAGACACCGGCGCCCACCAGGAGCAGGCCTGAGCGCACGCGCTTCATCGCGAAATTCCGGACGCCGGAGCCGACGGCCTTTACCTTCCAGGCCTTGTTGAGACACTGCTGAAGCTGCATCAGCACGCCAGTAGCCGAGAGAAGAAGCCCCACGATTCCAAGCGCCGTCGCGACTAACCCGCCTTTGCGGTTCTCAGCCACGTTGCTGACCATGGTCTGGATTTGCGCCGCCGCCTGGGCCCCCATGGCGCCGCTCAACCTCGCCTCGATCTGGCCGCTCGCCGCTTTGGGCCCGAGAACGAGTCCGGCAATGAAAATGACTATCAACAAGAGCGAGGGCAGCGCGAACAAAGTCGCATATGCCAACGCCGCCGCCATCGACGGACATTCATCCTGAGAGAAGTCGCGCATCACCTGCTGCAGGAACTCTTTTACGGTTGTCAGCATCGGAGTTACCTCGTGGAGCTGAGTGTAACCCGGTTTGTGCCGCGATTTGCACTAAAGTGATCGGCGAGATTTCTTACTCCTGGCGCTGCACCCGCACCGCTGATTGCCCCCGGAGGCCGAACAGCCGCGTCTCCGGCGTGCGGCTTCCGCCATGGCCTCCAGCCGCAGTCGAGGCTATTTTCAGGAGCTCGATCGGTGTCGCTACTCGCCGAAGCCGAGGCGCTTGGCGATGATTTGCTTCATCACTTCATTGGTGCCGGCGTAGATCGGCATCGCGCGCACGTCCATGTAGTCGCGGCAGATCTCGAACTCGCGCATGAAGCCATAGCCGCCGTGGAGCTGCACGCATTCGTACGCGATCTGATTCGCCTTCTCGCTGATCCACCACTTCGCCATCGAGACTTCGGTCGTGATGTCTTCTTTGCCCTCGATGAAGGTATCGACGAGGCGATCGATGAAGGAGCGGCCGATTCTAACTTCGGTCGCCATCTCGGCGAGCTTGAATGAGTTGTGCTGAAACGCCGCGATCGGTTTGTTGAACGCTTTGCGCGTCTGCGTGTATGCGATCGTCTTCTCGAGCATCCACTCGGAATACGCCTGGCATCCGATCGCGACGATGAGCCGCTCGCGCTGCAGGTTCTGCATCAGGTACTTGAAGCCCGCGCCCTCCTGGCCGAGCAGGTTCGATACGGGCACGCGGCAATCCTCGAAGAAGAGTTCCGCCGTGTCCTGGCCATGCAGGCCCATCTTGTCGAGCTGGCGATGCTTGATGAACCCGGGCGTACCGTTTTCGATCACTAGCAGGCTGACACCACTATGACGCGGCCCCGCCTGCGACTGCGGCGTGGTCCGCACCGCCATCAGGATCAGATCGCAGTTCATGCCATTGGTGATGAATATCTTCTGACCATTGACGACGTAATGATCGCCGTCGCGGACCGCGCTAGTGCGGATTCCCGCGACATCGGAACCGGCGTCGGGTTCGGTCATGCCGATCGCCGCGATGAACTCACCGCTGACGCATCCGGGAAGCCAGCGCTGCTTCTGCTCCTCGGAGCCGAAGCGCTCGAAATATGGCGCAACGATATCGGTATGGACCGCGGCGCCTTCGGAGAGGCCCGTCGATCCCGAGCGGACCATTTCTTCACGCAAGATGGCGCTGTAGCCGAAATCCGCGCCGCTGCCACCGTACTTGGGATCAGCCCACGGGCAGAGAAATCCCAGGCGGCCCATCTCAAGCCACGCCTCGCGCGGAACCTTGCGCGCGTCTTCCCATTTGAGCGCGTGCGGCGCGATATGCCGCTGGATATGCGAGCGCAGCGATTCGCGGAACGTGCGATGCTCGGGCGTAATGTATCGCGGCTCCATTACTTCGCGAACTCCACCGTTGCGGTGCCGGTCACGAGGCGCTCGGCGTCTTCATTCTCGACCCACACGTCGATCTCCGCCGTGCGATCGGCGGCGTTGGTGTTGGTCACAAAGCCGTGAATCATGATCGTGCGATCGGGCTGTACCGGCACGCGGTACGTGGTGCCGATTCGCGACAGGCGCGCGCCACCATCGGCGCCGATCCAGTCGGTGACGAGCTTGGTCAAAAGTCCGAGGCTCATGTTGCCGGGCAGGATGATCCCCGGGAGCCCCTCCTTCTTGGCCGCTTCTTCGTCGGTGAAGCGCCCGGCGATATCGCCGAAACCCATGATCTTCGCGTACGCGCGGACCTGGTCCTTGCTCACGTGCAGTTCGAGCGGGCCGAGAGTGTCGCCGACATTGATTTCCTGGAAGCTCTTCACGTTTTTTTGATTCCCGCAGCGAATTCCGTCAGGGACGGTTCATGAAGCGATGGTCGATATGCGCGACGACCTCGCCCTTCTGGTTGGTGAGCGTCGATCGGATCACGACGAACACCATCGTGCCCGTGCGTCCGGTCTTGTCGTAGATTTCCTTGACCGCCGAGCTCAGCACGATCTTGTCGCCCGCGTGAATCGGCGCCACGAACTCGACGTCCTTGCCCGCGTCGAAGCCGCGCTTGCCGAAGCGCGGAATATGCTGAAAGAAGTTGCGTCCGTTGCGGAACGTGACCGCGAACGACGGCGGCGCGATCAGCGATCCATACGGTCCCTTCTTCGCCGCTTCCTCATCGGTGAAGAGCGGATTGGTCTCGCCGACCGCGGCGCAGTATTCCGCAATCCGATGAGGTTTGACCTCGACCGGATCGGTGGTCTCAAACACCTTGTTGATTATTGCTGGATCGTAATCGACCATTTGTTATCTCGTCTCTACCGCGACGGCGTGCGGCACGGTCTTGCGCCGCGGACGGAAGTCGGCCGGTTCGTAGTTGCCGGATTTGAGCTCGCGCACGAGGTCATCGATCGTCTTGATATCAGCGGTGAAGCGCGTTGCGCAAAGGCCGATCAGGCTGACGAGATGGCTGTCGGAGCCGCCCGTTGCAGCATAGCCGAACTTCGCGATGAGCTCCTCGCTGCGCTCGTCCTCGCCCTTGCGCGAGCCGCCGTTAAGCGCCTCGACCGCGACGACGTTCTCCAGCGCAGGCTTTGCCTGGTAATGCTCATACAGTCCGATATTCGGCCGCCCCGGATGACACGGGACCACGATCCCGCCCATCTTCGCGACTTCGTCGATCACAGTCTGCGCATCGAGCCGGATATTGGCGAAATCAAAGCGCGCCAGAATGTCGTCATTCACGCCGAAGACGAGCATGTGACCGTAGTTGGTCTCGACTTCCGACGCACGCAGCACCATCAGTCCGAACTTGTCCTCGAGCGGACGATACTCGCCTTCGCGGTTGTACTGCCGATGCTCGGTCAGCACGATTCCATCGAGCGGCCGTTCGGCGTGACGCAGCTTGATCCAGTTGAGATAGGCCTCTACCGGCGCGCGGCTGTCTTCCGAAGCTTCGCTATGGGTATGCAGATCAAGGATTGTGCTCAGGGCGGTTATCCTCACCTCGCCGGGCGAAATTTCGCGAGCGTCACCTCGGGCGTGACATCCTCGTATACGACCTCGACGGGCATCCCTATTTTAACCGTATCCGGTTGGCAGTCGACAAGGTTGGTGAGCATTTTCACGCCCTCGTCGAGCTCGACATAGGCGAGCACATACGGCAGCGCCTCGCGAAATCCGGGCGTCGGATTCTGATGCGTCACGCTGAAGGTGTACACCTTGCCGCTGCCCTTGCACTTGACCCATTCGGGGTTGGGCGAGAGGCAATCGGGGCATTCGGCGCGCGGATGAAAAAACTGATGGCCGCAGGCGCGGCATTTCTGGATGTACAATTCGTGCCGCTGCAACGCCTCCCAGTAGGGGCGGCTTTCCTCGTCGATCTGCGGCAGGGGCTTTGTGTATTTCTTCTGCTGTTCAGCCATTGTCGATGCTCCTGCCTATTCCGTTCCGAGTACGAGCGTTGCGCCCGAGTGACGCGTGCCGAGCGCGCCGCCGGTGCCGTGGCATAGCGCGGTCTTGCAGTCCTTCACCTGGCGCGCACCGCATTCGCCGCGGAGCTGCCTGGTCGCCTCGATGAGCAGGAACATCCCGCGCATCATCGGATGACACGACGAGAGCCCGCCACCGTCGGTGTTGAGCGGCAGCTCACCATCGAAGCGGAGCCGCCCGCCCTGCACGAACGCGCCACCCTCGCCGCGCTTGCAGAAGCCCAGATTCTCGAGCTGCGTCAGGACGGTGATCGTGAACGAGTCGTAGATCATCGCCATGTCGATGTCTTTGTGCGTCACGCCGGCGCGCTCGAAGGCGAGCTTGCCGGATTGATACGCCGCGAGCTCGAGGAAATCGCGATGACCGGCGGAAGTGTGCCGCGCTGTCTCGCCCGCTCCAAGCAGGTACACGGGCTTCTTCTTCATGCTGCGCGCGCGCTCCTCCGATGTGACCAGCACGCAGCCGCCGCCGTCGCTGATGATGCAACAATCGAGCAGATGCAGCGGGGTCGCGATGTAACGCGACTTCAGCACGTCATCGATCGTGATCGGCTCGCGATACTTGGCGGCCGGGTTCATCGACGCATGCAGCCGCATCGTGACCGCGATTTCGGCGAGCTGCTCGGGCGTTGTGCCGTAGTCGTGCATGTGGCGCTGCGCGATCATCGCGTACGCGTTGACGGTCGTAACGCCAAACGGCACTTCATATTGATCGCATGGATCCGCACCGCCCGCGCCCATGCCGCCTGCCGGTCGCGAGGCGACCGTCGAGCCGAACACGACAGCGCATACGTTGCATAATCCCGCGTTTACCGCGGCCGCCGCGTGCGCGACGTGGAACAGGAACGACGCGCCACCCACGCTCGTCGAATCAATATAGTTCGGCTGCAGGTTCAAATAGTCGCAGAGCGAGATGATGCCCATGCCGCCTGCCATCCCGCTCGACGCGATTCCATCGACGTCCTTGATTGTCAGGCCCGCGTCGTCGAGCGCGCCGCGCAGACTCTCGGCGGCGATCTGAAATGCGGTCTTGTCCGGAGCAAATCGCGCGGGATGCTCATACGCGCCGACGATTGCGGTTTTATGTTTGAGGCTCATGAAGCTGCTTCCTACTTAAGACCATCGACGAATTGCTGGACGGCGGCGTTGAATTGCGCCGGCTGCTCGCGAGTCGAGTAATGGCCCGCGTCAGCGATGACTTCGAGTTTCGCGCCCTTAATCCTCGAGACAATCAACTCCGCGTCATCGACAGTGGTACCCTGGTCGTCTTTGCCGGCGAGGACCAAAGCCGGCTGGTCGATTTTCGCAATGGCCTCACGCAGATCGACCTTCGAGCAGGCAACGATGTCGCCGTAGCGCACGCGCGGATCGGTTTTGATCTGCTCCATCCATCCTTCGCGGACGACGTCGAAGTTGTCCTTGATCGTTTTAGGCGAGTAGCCGTCCGTGTTAAACGCCTGCGTCGTGCGGCCCATCGAGACCGCCCGCAGCGCATCGATTCGTTCCTGGGTGACATTGAACTTCGCCGCGGTCGAGCTGAGCACGAGCGCATCGACGCGTGCGGGATGACGCAGCGCGAACTCCATCGCGATCGCCCCGCCCATCGAATGGCCGAGAATCACGGCGGACTTTATTTTCAACGTGTCGAGCCAGGCGGCGATGAAATCGGCGTAATCACCGACCGTCGTCAGACCTTCGACGCCGCTCGAGCGGCCATGACCCGGCAAGTCGAGGGCGACCGGACTGTGCTTCTCGCCAAGCGCCTCGACCTGGCGATGAAAGGTGTGGCCGTTGGAACCGGCGCCATGAATCAGCGCGATCGTGCGGCCGCGCGAGAAATCAGGAATGACGTCGGGCAGCGTGGTTTTGCCGCGATAATAAATCTGTGTCGCATAGCCTTTGACTTGGACGTACTTGGTCGGCATCGGCGCAAACTCTCCGCCAGGGATTCTTCGGCTTAGCTATTAGGATGACGGCGCGCTTGTCAAACCTGCGCCGGCGCGGGCGATTCGTCGAGCGCGACTTCAAAGCCGGTGCTGGCATCGGTCATCAGGCCCGCCGCGAAGAGCATCCGGGCGATCATCATGAACGGCGCCGCGTACCAGTACTTGCGCATCACGAGTGCGAGCGCGTGCTGACGCTCGGGACCGTCGTCGAGGCGGCGGGCGGTGCCGCTGAAAGTCGCGTCGCCGATCGCGACTGAGATTTTCGGCGTCTGCGTCACGTTCTTCACCCAGTTGCGGCTGCGATTCGCCGTCGGCAGCAGCAGCTTGGGCCCCTCGACGA